>NZ_JBQSWS010000004.1:0-192620 GCF_052377355.1 Corynebacterium sp. AOP40-4SA-5 | reverse complement strand
TTTTGCGATGATGTCGGCGGTATGACGTTCCCCGGCATCCGCACCTCTATCAACGCTTATTCCGACACAGGAGGATGTCTCATGACCCGTACCAAATCGTCCAACGCCCGCCGCTGGGCCACCCGCGCCGCTGTCGCCGCAGCAGGTGCCGGCCTGGTCGCCGGGCTCGCCGCCCCGGCCGCGAGCGCCGTCCCGATCAGCACCATCGAACGAGGTGGCGCCGTGTCGTGCACCATCAACCGTGACGTGGACATGGGGCCGGTCTTCGGCGGATACACGCAGGGCAACTGCGACACCCGACCGGGAACGTTCGTCCGCGGGATCGGCACGACCGACATCTACTCCCTCGGCCAGGTCTTCCTGCCCGGCGGTGCCAGCTACTCCGCCTGGGTCAACAAGTTCTGGTGATCCTCAGCACCCCGTCCTGAAACCCCGCGCAGATGTCGGTCCTACTCCCACAGACCAACATCCGCGTGGGGTTTCGTGATCAGGCGCCGAGCACCGGACCTCCCGGAGCGTTCCCCGACCGACTCTCCTGTGCGATGCCCTGGAGAATGGTCATCGCGTCCGCCGAGGCCTCATCCGCCGGGGCGTACACCTCCAGGCGGTGGTCGGGGCTGTCGGCCTGCAACCAGATCTGGAAGTCCACCGTGATCTCCCCGACCCGCGGGTGCAGGAAACGTTTACGCCCGGCCGTGCAGGTCCCGACCCTGCCGGTGGCCCACAGGGCGGCGAAGTCGGCGTCCTTCATGCAGAGCTCGCCGACGAGCTCCGCCAGGCGGGCGTCGTCCGGGTATTTACCGCTGACGAAGCGCAGGTAGGACACGTAGGTGCGCGCCTCCGCCTCCCAGTCGCGGTACATGCCCCGCACCGTCTCGTCGAGGAAGAGCAACCGCGGCAGGGACGGACGCGTCCTGGCGTCCGACGTGTCGAACGGCAGGTGCGGTGCCAGAAGTGCGTGGCCGGTGGGCGTCCACCCCAGGGCGTCGCTACGCCTTCCGAGCAGCACCGCCGGCTGGTCGCCGAGCGCGTCGAGCATCGCCAGCGCCCGCGGGTGCGGCTGCTCCGCACGCGAGCGGGTGACCGGCTTCACCGGGGAGGGACGCGCCAGGTCCAGCAGGTGCTCGGTCTCGGTGGCCGACAGCTGCATCGCCCGGGCCAGGGCGAGAAGCACCTCGTCGGAGGCGTTGTGCGCCTGCCCCTGCTCGAGCCGGACGTAGTACGCCACGGACACCCCGGCCAGCTGGGCGACCTCCTCGCGCCGCAGACCGGGGACCCTGCGCCGCCGGCTGCGATCCTCGATGCCCGCCGTCGCCGGGGTGATGGCGTCCCGGCAGGACTTCAGGAACTCGCCGAGACTACCGGAATGGCTGCCGGAACTGCCCGGCCCGGGTGCGGCGTCTGCGTGGTTCATGCGCCCGAGTCTAGGTGCCGTCTCCCCTCCCCAGGCACCCTCGCCGGCGCACGAGCATGACCCTGTCAGTGGTACCTCCGCCAGTCGCACCATCAGGGAGGCTCTGGCTAACACCCCTCGGGACGGGGACCATGGTTGACGGAAAACGCAACGAAGCGACGAAGCAAGAATGCAAGGGAAGAAGAACACCGTGTCCAACCTGTCTGAACCACTGCACCTCGGCGCCCTGGAGCTGCCCAACAGGGTGATCATGTCGCCGCTGACCCGGCGTCGTTCCGGAGAGTCACGCGTGCCGACCGCGCTGATGGCAGAGTACTACCGCCAGCGCTCCGGGGCCGGGCTGATCATCAGCGAGGCCACCTCCGTCTCACCCCAGGGCGTGGGTTACCTCGGCACCCCGGGCATCTGGAACGAGGAGCAGGTGCAGGGCTGGACGCAGACGACCGACGCCGTCCACGACGCCGGCGGACGGATCTTCCTGCAGCTCTGGCACGTCGGACGGATCTCCGACCCGGAGCTTCTCGGCGGCGACACCCCCGTCGCCCCGAGCGCGGTGCAGGCGGCAGGACGCGTGCGCGGGCTGCGTCCGAAACGTCCGTACACCACCCCGCGGGCGTTGGAGACCGAGGAGATCCCCGGCATCGTCGAGGACTTCCGCCGCGGGGCGCAGAACGCGAAGGAGGCCGGGTTCGACGGTGTGGAGATCCACGCCGCCAACGGCTACCTCATCGACCAGTTCCTGCAGGACAGCACCAACCACCGCGAGGACCGCTACGGCGGATCGGTGGAGAACCGTGCCCGCTTCCTGCTCGAGATCGTGGACGCCGCGATCGACGTGTGGGGCGCCGACCGGGTGGGCGTGCACCTGCGCCCGCGCGGCGAGGAGCACGACATGGGTGACAGCGACCCGGCGACGGTCTTCGGTCACGTCGCCACCGAGCTCGGACGCCGCGACGTGGCGTTCCTGTTCATCCGCGAGATCGAGGCCGAGGACAGCCGGCTCACCTTGATCAAAAACAACTTCGGCGGGCCGGTGATCGCCAACGAGGAGATGAGCGTCGCCGACGCCGAGCGGATCGTGGCCAGCGGGAGCGCCGACGCCGTCGCCTTCGGCCGTGACTACATCGCCACCCCTGACCTGGCCGAACGCATCGCCGAGGGCCTGGAGTGGAACACCCCGGACCCCTCGACGTTCTACGCCGACGAAGGGGCGGACCCCGCCGTCGGCTACACCGACTACCCTACAGCGCAGCAGATACCTGCCCTGCGATGAACTCCTGGCCGAGCTGCGAGGGGTGCACGATCATCTTGTAGTCCGGGGTGGTGGTGTCGATGAGCCCGGCGATGTAGCGCTGCTGGTCGGGGGCGCAGGAGTCGTGGCCCTGGCTGTTCGCCCGCAGGTCCACGAACTCGGCGCCGATCTCGGCGGCACTGTCGCGCTGCATCGACTGCGCGGCGTCCTGCACGCGCGTCAGGTACTCCACGGGCAGACCGAACGGACGGTCCGGCACCACGTTGACGAAGCAGAAGGTGTCACCGGCGGTGAGCTGCGGCATACCGCCGATGACGAGCTCGGCGTCCGGCGCGACGGCGCGCACCCGGCGCGCGGCATCGCGCATGTCGGACGCGTAGGCGTCCTGCACGGCGTCGAAGTCGGTGACGTCCAGACCGTCCTTCTGACCCCACGGGCCGAAGTTGTTGAGGCCGACGGGGAAGACGACGGAGTCGGTGTCGGCGGTGAGGTCGCCGGCGTCGATGCTGGCGTCGATGCGGTCGAGCATCGTGCGTGACGTCTGGGCGGTGCAGGACCAGTCGCTCACGTCGAGTTCGCCGCCGTTCTCCAGCAGGCGCGGCCAGTTGTCCGGCGCCTGGAGGCACTCCTTGCCGGACTCGAGCTGCCCGGTGCGCGGGTAGTCGGCGAGCAACGGTTTGAGCTCCTCGTACTGGTTCGCCATGCCCACGATCTGGTGCGGGTTGGCGGCGTACGAGTCACCGTAGGTGACCACGTTCTTGACGTCGGACGCTGCTTCGGACGGTGCGTCCTGTGCGGTGTCGGACGGCGCGCTGGCGGCGGCGGTGCCGGAGCCGACGCTGGCGGACAGCAGCAGGCAGGCGGCGAGGGCTCGGGTGGATCGGCGCATTGAGGGGTGTCCTTTTTCCGGGGAGTACTGGGGCGCATGGGCGCGGTCCGTCCGCGGCCCGTCATGCCAGAACCCTAACCCGCTGCGCGCCACAATGTCGGGCAGGAGGCGGAATCGCGGTGCTCCCGGCTTTCCTATTCACCCCCGATGAGACGAAGCATCCTGCCCTCACCCGTGGTGGAGAGATCGTCGATCAGATGCGGGACCACCAACCTGTCGCCGTCCGTACCCCGACCTGATGAGAGACCGCCTCAGCGGGCCTTGCCCTCCTCGCTGAGCACGGCGTGGGTGTGACGGATCATCATGTGCGCGAGCTTGCGGTTGGACCGCGCACCCAGCACCGCGCCGATGCCCAGGGGAAGCATCTTCGCGAACGCGGCACCCGTCATCCGTCGGCGCAGCTGCCGGAACGCGATGCGTCCCAGACGTGAGTTGATGTTGCGCTTCTGCGCCTCGCTGGCGCTGCCCAGCTTCCGGAGCCCCGTCACACCCTTCTTGCCGGACGCCGCGGACACCGCGTCGTTACCGGCGGCACCGGCGATGCTGAACAGGATCAGCCGGCGCCTTGCCTCCCGGTGGCTGATGTCCACACCGCGCAGCCGCGCGCTGGCCAGCGTGTACAGCGCGAAGACCTCCACCACACCGAGAGCCTCCCCGCCGGCGGCACCCATGCTGAGCACCGTGCCGATCCCGGGGAAGAACGCCAGTGCACCGGTACCCGCACCCGTGCCGGTGGCCAGGGTGCGGAAGTGCCGGTCGATCACGCGCTGCTGACGGGCGACCGACTTACGGCGGTGCCTGCGCTGGATGTGGTCGACGTACTTCTCGATCACCGGGGACTGCACCTCGGAGGCCTTGTCCACGGCGCGGAAGAACTGGCTCGCCATCCTGCCGTCCGGCTCGTCCAGGTCGGCGATGCCCTTCAACGCCTCGCGTGACTCCTCCGACAGCTCCTCTTCGGCGACGGGGCCGGGGACGTCCGGTGCGTCCTTCTTGTTCTTCCCGCGGCGGGCAAAAGGCTTCGGCAGCTTCACGTGGTCCTCCAAGGGGTGTGGCCGGCATGCTCGACGGCTGCCGAGTGCGGTCGATTCTAGCTGTTTACCGGGCCGCCACGTCGGCAACACAGTCGTCACAGAAGCGGCACAACCTCGAAATGCCGGACTCATAGATTGAGTCCCGTACCAAGACCAACAGCGGCTCAGCCGGGTCTTCATCGCACGGCGTCGGGATGACGGAGCGTACGACCGTAGGGGAAACCGCGTGACGTGAAAGGACCATCATGGTTCAGACCACCACGCCCAGCACGACCGACAACTACAGCAACGCCGAGCTCGACCTCGAGGCGAGGATGGGCGGCGTCGGCACCGAGACCACCGACCGTGCCGTCCCCGTCATCGACGTCAACAACTGGGACCTCAGCGACGAGCAGTGGGACGCCAAGGCGGAGGAACTCTGGGACGCCGCCACCACCATCGGCTTCTTCCAGCTGAAGAACTTCGGCATCGCCAAGGACGAGATCCAGGCCGCCTTCGCCGAGTCGCGCCGCCTGTTCGCACTGCCGAAGGAGACCCTGGAGACCGTGGCCAAGCCGAAGGGCAAGAACGTCGGCTTCGAGCACAAGTCCCAGATCCGCCCGTCCACCGGCACGCCGGACGAGAAGGAGAGCTACCAGGTCACCCGCCCGCTGATGGACGGCCTGTGGCTCGACGAGGAGACCCTGCCGGACTTCCGCGCCGACACCCTGGACTTCGAGAGCCGCTGCCACGACGTGGCGATGCGCATCCTCGAGTTCTTCGCCGTGAAGCTCGGCTTCGAACGCGACTACTTCACCAAGGTCCACAACCCCGACTCCGAGCTGCACCAGTGCACGCTGCGCATGATCCACTACATGGCCGTGGCCGCGGAGGACAACGTCGCCGACGAGAACGGCGCCCCGGTGTGGCGTGCCGGCGCACACACCGACTTCAACTGCCTCACCCTACTGTTCCAGACCGACGGCGAGTCTGGCCTGCAGGTCATGCCGGGTGCGGACGCCGGGCAGGACGTGCAGAGCTGGACGCCCGTGCCCGCCTTCACCGACATCCTGACCTGCAACATCGGTGACATGCTGATGCGCTGGAGCGACGACCGGCTGAAGTCCAACTTCCACCGGGTCAAGGCCGCCGACGTGGGCGTGGACATCCCCGAGCGCTACTCCATGCCCTACTTCGCCCAGGCCGACCGCGACGCGGTGATCGAGGGGCCCGACCGCAAGTACGAGCAGATGACCGCCGGGGAGTACCTGGACATGCGCATCCGCGCGAACTTCAGCAAGGCCGAGTCCGCGAAGTAGTCCGGCACCGGGGGTCGTCCCCCGGTCCGTCCCCTCCCCCACCACCGCTCAAGCACCACCTCGCTCAGGAGCATCCTCACCCATGACCGCCACCTTCAACCGCGCCGACCGGGCCGACCGGACGCCGCCGCGCGCCCACGACCCCGCCACCACCACGCAGCAGGGGCAGGACGTCGGCTTCTCCACCGACGGGTCCGCCGTGGACACCAACTTCGGTTGGCGCCACAACCTCACCTTCGGCATCCAGCATGTCCTGATCATGTACGTCGGGTGCGTGTCCGTCCCGCTCGCGCTCGGCGCGGCGTTGGGCCTCGACCGGGAGACCGTGGCGATGCTGGTCAACGCCGACCTACTGGTCGCCGGTGTGATCACGCTGATCCAGTCCCTCGGCGTGGGACGTGTGGCCGGCGGGCGGATGCCGATCATCGGCGGCGCCGCCTTCGTCCAGGTGGCGTCGATGATCTCCATCGGGCAGACCTACGGGCTGCCCGCGATCTGGGGCTGCATGCTCGCCGGCGGTGTGGTGGGCCTGGTGCTCGCCTGGCCGTTCAGCAAGCTGCTGAAGTACTTCCCTCCGCTGGTCACCGGCACCGTCCTGCTGTTCCTCGGCGTCTCGCTCATCGGAGTCTCCGCCGGCCTCGTGGTCGGCCGACCGATGGTCGACGGCCAGGACAATCCGGACTACGCCAGCCCGGCGTCCATCGGCATCGCCGCCCTCGTGGTGCTCATCGCGGTGGGGTTGTCCTGTCTGGCCCGCGGTGTGGTGGCCAAGGCGTCGCTGATCATCGCGACGATCGTCGGCGTGCTGGTCTGCTGGCCCGCCGGACTGCTGGACTTCTCCGGTGTCGGCGACGAACCGCTGTTCGCCATGGTCAAGCCGTTCCACTTCGGTGCCCCGGAGTTCCCCCTGGTCGGTGTGCTGTCGATGTCGGTGGTCATGATGTTCCTTTTCGCCGAGACGATCGCCAGCGTGAGTGCGCTGTCCGAGATCACGGGGAAGAAGACGTCGCGCTCGGACGTGGCGCGCACGCTCGTGGGCGACGCGGCGTCCGGCGTCCTCGGCGGTGTGTTCAACGGGTTCTTCGACACCGTCTTCACCCAGAACGTCGGCGCGGTGCGCACCACGCGGGTGCACTCGCGCTACGTTACGGCGACGGCCGGGGTGATCCTGCTGGTGCTGGGGCTGACACCGGTGACCGGTGCGGTCATCGCCGCACTGCCGGACCCGGTGGTCGGCGGGATCTCCCTGATCCTGTTCACCTCGATCGCCGCGGTGGGTGTGAACACCCTGTGCAAGGTCGATCTCACCGACACCGTGAACTCCACGATCATCGCCCTGGCGGTGGCTTTGGGGCTGTTGTCGAAGTTCTCCTCCGACATCTGGTCGAACTTCCCGGAGTGGGCGCAGACCCTTCTTTCCGACGGTGTGGTCCTGGCCGCGTTGGCGGCCTTCGGACTCAACCTGCTGTTCAACCACACCTCCATCGCCGACCGGGCGCGTGCCGCCCGTGATGAACAGCGTCCCGAACCGGAGTCGGTGTTCGTGTAGGCGACACGGTTCAGGCTGCGTTCCTCTCCTCCTGTCGGAGGAGAGGATCACAGCTCCGGTTCGCTGTGCAGGTCGGCCAGTTCCGGGTACTGCTCGAAGATGTCCCCGGACAATTCCCTGCGGGCCTTGAGTGACGTCTCATCGACGAGGACTTCGTAGTCCCCACGCTCCAGGGCATCCCAGGTGTCGTCGATGACACTGGAGGCGGAGATTTTCGGCAGGGGAATGTTCGCAGACAGCGGAGTGTCGATGAATCCCGCATGAACCCCCAGGACGTGGATTCCGAGCTTTCCGAGCTCCACCCGGGAGGAGTTGCTCGCTGACCAGAACGCCGCCTTGGACGCACTGTAGATCCCGCCCACTGAGTTCCAACTCGCCGCCGAAAGAACATTGACGACGGCAGGAGACTCCGCTTTGGCGAGAACCGGTGAAAACATCTGCGTCACCAGGACGGGACCGAAGAAGTTCGTCGCCATCACCCGGTTCAACTCCGCTATCCCGGTTTCCATGAGCTGGGGCGTCCGGGGAGAGACACCGGCGTTGTTGACGAGCACCGTCACATCGGAGGCGCGTTCAGCCACCCACGTGATCGAGTCGATGTCATTGACGTCCAACGTCAGCGGGACGATGCGCTCATCGTCCCACTCCCGGGGATGTCGGGCGGTTGCGTACACTTTCGACGCCCCGCGTGCGAGGGCCTGCGTCACGAATTCCGACCCCAGCCCTCCGTTCGCCCCGGTCACCAGGACAACTGCTCCGTTGATGTCAACCATGTCAACCTCCTTTTATTCAGTCCGGACGGCCTTTGCGCCGGACGGTTATCGTCGTGGGGTGCGGTGGTCGCACCTACGCCATCGGGTTCTCCCAGGAGCCACGGGTGTCCACACTGGCCGCCTTGCCGAGTCGTTCGAGCCGTTCGACGTCATCGACGGTGAGTGAGAGTTCCGCCGCGCGTTCCTGCGAGTCGAGGTACCTCGCCCTGGTCGCGCCGATGATCGGGACCGTCCCCTTGCCGAAGGCCCACGCCGTGGCCACCTCGGCCGCCGAGTAACCGCGGGACCCGTGCTCCTTGCCGACAGCCACGAGAGCGTCGGTGAGCTCGCCGAGCTTCGGGAGGATGTCGTTGTACGTCGCCGCCCGGTAGCTGCCCTCCGGCAACGGGTTGTGCGCGCCGTACCTCCCGGTCAGCGCCCCCTGTTCGAGGACCATGTAGGAGTAGAAGGTGATGCCGTTGCGGCGGCAGTAGTCCAGGATGCCGGCGTCCTCCGAGGCGCGGTAGATCAGGCTGTAGTGGTTCTGCACCGCGGCGAGTTCCACCCCCTCGGCGGCGAGGATCTCCCGGGCACGGGTGATCTCCTCCAGGTTGTGGTTGGACACCCCGACGCTGCCCACCCGACCGTCCTTCACCAGCGGCGCGAGTTGCGGGGTCCATTTTTCCACGTCGGCGGGGTTGTGGATCCAGTAGATGTCGACGTGGTCGGTGCGCAGCCGCTCCAGGCTGCCCTCGAGCATCGCCTCCACGGCGTTGCTCTCCGGGCCGGCGAGCTGCGGGGTGAACTTCGTCGACAACCGGTAGCTGGCACGGTCGTACGGTGCCAGCAGTGTGCCGAGGATGCGCTCGGAGCTTCCCTCGCCGTAGACGGCGGCCGTGTCGAAGAGGGTGAACCCCTTGTCGAAGGCGGTGGCGACGACCTCCTCCAGCTGGCCCTCGTCCAGGTGGTTGCCGAAGACCTCGTCACCGCCGACGCTGCCGGCGCCCCACGACCATGTGCCGAGTGCGGTCGGGGGAGAGTGTGGAGAGTCTGGAAGATCGGATGCATGGACTGTGGTGGGCATGGTGTTCTCCTGGCTGTTCTCGGACGGGATGTCCTGCGGTGACCAGTAGGCCCGCAGTGAGGTGATCTTTCCGTGCTCGTCGAACTCCATTGCGTCGACCACGTCGACGCTCACCTGCCGTGAATCCCACGGCATCCGGAGTTCGAAGGCCACGGCAGCCGCACGCGCGTCCGACGACACAGAGACCGGGGCGACCTGCCGGACGCGGACCGCCGGGTCGAGCGGTTCGGCGTACCAGCGGGACGCCGCGACGACGTCGGAACCCACCGGGTCCTCGACCGTCGCCGTCTCGGCGAAGAGCGCGAGGACGTCCCGCCCACCGCCGTTGTTGATGCCGTCGAGGTAGGACCGCACCGTGGCGCAGATCAGTGGCCTCGTTACCTGTGGCGTGGTTGCCTCCGGCACGGTTCTCCCGTTCTGTGCTGACGCACGCCAAGGCGGATGCCGCAGCGTGGAACAGTTCAGGCGAACGCCTTTGTGTTCCAACCGGTACAGTACATAGTGTACCGGGCGGTACGCAACCGGTCCTACACGACGCGCATCCGGTCGACCTGCTCCTGGGCCAGCGCCAGGGCCAGCTCCTCATCCGCCTCACCTG
The DNA here is from genome assembly GCF_052377355.1 of Corynebacterium sp. AOP40-4SA-5. Lineage (NCBI taxonomy): Bacteria > Bacillati > Actinomycetota > Actinomycetes > Mycobacteriales > Corynebacteriaceae > Corynebacterium > Corynebacterium sp. AOP40-4SA-5. Next base: position 182,750 of record NZ_JBQSWS010000004.1, on the reverse strand, counting down.
CGACGATCACGTTCACCGTCCAGCCGTTGGCGGTGGCGGCGACGAACAGAACGGTCTCCCCCACCGCCTCGGAGTCGAGCTCCTCGCCGCCCAGGAGCAGGTCGGTGACGGTCACGTCCGCGGCCGTCCGCTCGTCCACGTCGTCGAGCTCCACGTCGACGGGCTCGGCGACGAAGTACTTCTCCATCGTCCCCATCTCGGTGTCCATGTCCCGGAAGTACTCGCCGCATTCCGCGGCGTCCGGCAGGCCGTCCTGCGGCGTCCCCCTGGTCACACACACGAACACGCCGGACTCGTCGTCGCCGTCGAGCGTGAAGGACGCGACGGCGGTCCGGTCGGTCGGCTCCAGCATCCACTCCATCAGCAACCCGCTGTCGACCGCCAGGCCGGCGCACTGCGGCGGCGTCGTCGCCTGGGTCGGGGCGTCCTCCTCGCCGTCGAAGAACTTCGCGAGCTCGGCCATGTCCGCCGGATCGGGCGCCTCGTAGGAGTACCCCTCCGGGGCGCTCGACCCGTCCAGCAGGACGTCCGACGGTGTGTCGGAGGCCGGCCGGTTCTCCATCGTGTCCTGCGGCGTCGCCTCGTCCGCGGCGATCTCGGCGCCCCCGGAACTGCAGGACACGAGCGTGAACGAGGCCGCCAGCGGGAGGGCGGCGAGGGCCAGGGGCGTGCGGTAGCGACGGGTCATGGGAACCATGAGCATCCTTAACTTGGAGGAGGTGGCAACGTCGCCAGTGACCGTACCGCGCGGCCACGGGAACGAATATTCCCCGCTACACCCTCCATGAACTGCGTAAACAGCATCCCGTCAACGGAAATGCCGGGTCACACGTTGGCCGCGGCGATGCGCTGCGCCTGTGCGGACGCCAGGCTGCTGACCAGCTCCGTGCCCGTCGCGTCGGACGCGGCGATGGTGTAGGTGACACCGTTGACCGTGGCGGTCACGGTGGTCAGGGACTCGCCGACACCCTCACCCTCGATGGGCTCGCCGTTGAGGTCGACCCCGGTCATCGTCACCCGGGCCGCACCCAGGACGTCCGCACCCTCGACGGTGACGTCCACCGGCTCAGCGGAGTAGTGCTGCAGGGTGTTGTCGGTCTCGTCGGCCATCTCGCGGGTGAACTCCGCGCACTCGGAGACGTCCGCCGGGAAGGTCTGCGGGTCCACCTCGTCGGTGGTGACCATGACGTAGACACCGTCCTCGTCGTTGTCCAGCAGGGTGTAGCCGGCGGTGGCGGTGGAACCGGCGGGACGGAACATCCAGTCCATGACGGTCAGTCCGTCGATGGCCAGACCGGTGCACTGGAAGGGGTCGGCGATGGCGACCTCACCGAGCGCCTGGCCACCGACGAGACCTTCGGCGTCGGCGAGCTCCGGATTGTCGGAGAGTTCGCTGAGCATCTCCGCCAGCGAGGGCTCCCCCTCAGCTGCCGGCGGGGTGTACTCGTAGCCCTCCGGGGTCAGGGTGTCATCGATGATCAGGTCGGACGGGGCGCCGGAGGCCGGCTGGCCGGCGTCCGGGACCTCGACGGCGGCGGTGGTCTCGTCGGACGCCGTGGCGTCGTCGGAACCGCACGACACAAGCGCGAACGAGGCCGCCAACGGGAGGACGGCGAGGGACAGGGGCGTGGTGAAACGACGGATCATGGGAACCGGGGCATCCTTAACTCTGTGAAATAAAACCTCGTTATAACCGTACCCTGAGGCTCAATGCCCCCTGGACCCCAGCTCCCCGTACCGTCGTTCCGACACGAGCACCGACGTCCACGACACCGCCAACACCAGTGTGACCAGGACGGCGAACGTGCCCACGGCGACCACCAGGATGTCAGGGACGAGGTTGTCGACCCCCACCACGGTGGTGACCACCCCGACCCCGACCGCCGCGCCGGCCAGTCCCCCGGCCACCGCACCGCGCGCACCCGCGCCGACCACACCGGCACGCGTGGACGGAGGGCGCGCAGCGCCGGTGGCGAGCATGCCGACGACGAGCATGAACGACAACAGGACGACGGCGACGAGCACGGGCGCCCCCGTCAGTGCCCCGAGGACGCCCCCGGGCCGGTCCTTGTCCGCACCGGCCGAGTACCCCCGGCTCTCCAACGCCGACACCACGGCGTCGGCGTCGCCGTCCTGCGCGACGGTGACGGCGACCGTGTCGAACCCGACGTCACTCGTCAGTTCCCGCTCGCTGACCCCTTCACGCTTCGCCAGCAACGAGACCACGAGGTCGTGGGAACCGAAGAAGGCATTGGGCGGCAGACCGGCCTGCGTCTCAGCGTACGTGCCGGCGACCAGCATCGACGAGCTCTTGGAGGTGCCGGTCGACTCACCGGTCTTGACGGTGGAGGAGACGCCGATGTCGCGGCCGAGGTCCGCGGTGAAGTCGTGCCCGTCGAGGGAGTCGGGCGCCAGGATCTGGTCGCCTTCCAGCGAGAAGCCGTCGGAGACGCCGTCCGGCCGGGCCGAAGGCCGGTACTCGTAGACCAGCCCGTTCCAGCCGTCGCCGTCGACTTCGCCGGCGGTGTCGGCGTGGATGCCGGCGCCGTCGCCGACGGTCACGGTGTCAACGTCGTCCATGTCGGCGATGATGTCCATCTCGTCACCGGTGACGCCGGCAGCACCGTCGGACGCCCCGTCCTTCAGCACGGTGAGCTCGCGTTCCGGGTCACCGGAGAAGGTTCCGGTCTCGGCCGCCACGGCGCGCAGCGACAGCAACGGGACGGCGACGACCGCGATGATCAGCACGAGGATGCCGAGGTTGGTCGCCAGTTTGCGCAGGATGAACTCCCGGTCGCTCATCGGCCACACCACCCGATTCCGGTCGGGCGCAGGGAGGACTGGGCGGAGGTCAGTGTGGAGAGGGGCACTGATGTCCTTAACGTCGGAGGGTCAGGCGTGCACGGCTCAGAATGCGCTGTAGGCCATGCGCAGGAAGAGCAGCGCCACCAGCACGGAGACGACGATGAAGGCCTTGCCCGCCCCCTTGGCCTGGTAGGCCTGCCGCACGGTGTAGCCGTAGATGCCGACGAGGATTCCGAAGACACCCGGCAGCAGAATGGCCCACACCCCCATCTCCGAACGACGGATCGCCACCGTGGCGTCGGAACCGGCCACGAGGGCGACGATCACGCCGAGAACCGTCAGCACGGCACCGGTGGCCAGCAGGATCAGTCCGCCGCGACGTCCCTCGGCGGACGTGTCGGCCGAGGCCTGGTCGGCGGCGGTGGCGTCAGTGGTGTCTGCGGCATTGGCGGGGGCGGAGGAATTGCTCATTAAGCAGCGAACTTTCTCATAAGTTGGTTCAAAACGATATGAGCATACCTTTTATCCCCTGCCCTGCCAATGGTTCTCACGGACCGTCAGCAGAACTTCACCATGCGTTTCCCAGGTCCGCGTGCTGGCGGACCCAGGTGTGCATGGCGATGCCGGCCGCCACCCCGGCGTTGATCGAGCGGGTCGAACCAAACTGCGCGATCGACACCGTCAACGCCGCGGCGTCCTGCGCCTGGGCCGTCACGCCCGGGCCCTCCTGGCCGAACAGCAGCAGGCACCGCTCGGGCAGCCGGGCGGTCTCCAGGGGCACCGAGCCCGGGGTGTTGTCCACCGCCACCACCGTCAGGTCGTGTTCGCGGGCGAAGGCGGTGACCGAGTCGGTGTCCGGGTGGTGCATCAGGTGCTGGTAGCGGTCGGTGACCATCGCCCCGCGCCGGTTCCACCGCCGCCGGCCCACGATGTGCACTGTGTCCACGGCGAAGGCGTTGGCGGTGCGCACCACGGTGCCGATGTTGGAGTCGTTCTCGAAGTTCTCGATCGCGATGTGCAGCCGGTGACGCCGCGAGTCGATGTCGGCGACGATCGCCTCCAGACGCCAGTACCGGTACCCGTCGACGACGTTGCGACGGTCCCCGTTCGCCAGCAGCTCCGGGTCGAAGTGCGCGTCCTCCGGCACCGGCACACCCGGGTACTCCTGCTCCCAGGGGCCCACGCCGACCGGATGATCGAACCACTCCGTGGGGCCGGTCACCTCTCTCGTCCTGTCAGTCCCTCGACGATCAGCAGCTGCGCGGCCACGTAGGTCGCCATGACCAGGCCGTCGACCACACCGTCCAGGCGCCGCACCAGCGGCGAGTCACCACGCAGGAACGCCAGACGCGCCAGGATCAGCCCGTCCGACAGGACGAAGAGGTTGCCGCCGAGGCCCACCCCGGAGAGGTCCGCACGCGCGTCAGCGTCCCCGACCTGCGGGTCGGACGCGAGCACGGACGTCGCCGCCAACGCCGAGCCGTAGCCCGCGGCCGCGGGAAGTGCGGCCGGCGCACCGCTCGCCGCGGTGACGATCCCGGAGGCCAGCACCGGCAGCCGCAACGCCACCGTCGAACGGCGCGGACGGTGCCCGCGTCGCCACAGCTCGACGATGTAGGCCACCTGGTTCACGCTGAACGCCGCCGAACCCAGGTTCAGGTTGCGCGCACGGGTGGCGGCGTCATCACTGCGCCCGGCCTCGCCCATGAGCACCACGTCGCCCAGCAGCCCGCCGGCCAACCCGGCGAGCACCACCGGCAGGCGTCCGGCACCACCGCCACGTCCTGCGCGCGTGCAGGCGTGCCCGGCGAGCAACGGCATCAGCGCGGGCTTGACCAGCCTGGTCGCCCGGTCACCGCGACGTCCCGCCGCGGCGGCGACCACGGAGGCCGCACCGGCGGCGAGGTAGCCCGCGCGCCACGGCGAGTTCCGGGCGCGCGACATCAGGCCAGGCCCAGGTCTTCCAGGCCGAGCAGGCTGCGGTACTCCACGCCCTCGGCCTCGATGACGTCCTTCGCACCGGTGGCGCGGTCGACGACGGTGGCCACACCGGCCACGGTCGCGCCCGCCTCACGCACCGCGGCGACGGCGGTCAGCGGCGAGTTGCCGGTGGTGGTCGTGTCCTCCACGACCAGCACGCGCTTGCCCTCGATGTCCGGGCCCTCAATACGACGCTGCATGCCGTGCTTCTTGGTCTCCTTGCGCACCACGAAGGAGTCCACCCCGTCACCGGCGTGCATCACGGCGGTGGCGACCGGGTCGGCCCCCAGGGTCAGCCCACCGACGGCGACGTAGTCCCAGTCGGCGGTGAGCTCGCGCAGCAGTTCACCGATGAGCTTCGAGGACTCGCGGTGCAGCGTGGCGCGGCGCAGGTCGACGTAGTAGTCGGCCTCCTTGCCGGAGGACAGCGTCACCCGGCCGCGGACGACGGAGAGTTCGGTGACCAGCTCGGCGAGTCGCTGCAACTTGTCGGCGTTGACGGTGGGCGTGCTCATGGAGGCGTCCTAACTATCTGCGTGGGTTATCGGGAGGGTATGTCCGGTGTGGATCTTACGGGGTTCAGGTGTCCTCGGGGTCGACGACCTCCGCGTCGACCTCCGGGTACTCACCCGACTCACCGATGTGGCGGGCGTGGCGGGCCGACGGCGCACGGTGGCGCCCCCGCGAGGACTGCTCCGCAGTACCCAGGATGTCCACCTCGGCGGAGGTGGTGGCACCGGTTGCGCCGGTGTCACTGTCGGCCGGGTCCTCGCCGAAGATGGTGGAGCGCTGCTCGGCGGTGCGGATCACCCGCGGCCCGCCACCGGACGCCGTACGGCTGTGGTCAGGATCCTCCCCGACCGCGGGGATCGGGTCGGGGTCCGGCGCGGCTCCGTCCGGGGCGTCCCCGTCCTCCGGGTACTCCGGGAACGACGAGGTGTCCCCCATCGTCTGTCCCTGCGAGCGCGTGGGGAAGTCCACCGGGGTGCTCGAGCGTTCCATCCGCGGACGCCCGGTGTCCCCGTCCGTGCCGGCGGCCTCCACGTCGACGTCGGAGACGGCGTCTGTGGCTGAGCCTGTGTCCGTGCCTTCCGCGCCCTCGGCGGAGGACGCCCGACGCGCCGCGTCCGGCACCGCCCGCAGGTGCCCGCGATGCGCCGGGGCCTGGCGCTCGCCGGACGCGGCGGACCCGGCGTCCTGCGCCTCGGTGGCCTCCGCCGCAGTCGCCGCCGACGCCGCAGCCGCGGCACGCACGCGCGGACGCGTGGGGTCGGCACCACTCAGGTCGAGCTCGACCGAGGTCACGCGCGGCGGCAGGACCCGCGAGGCGTCCACCAGCGCACGCCCCTGCACCAGCACGTGGTCCCAGATCGGCGGGTCGGTCCTGCGGCCCATCTTCAACGCCACCCAGGTGGAGCTGAACGCGATGTCCGACACCGAGCCTGCCAGGGCGTGCAACGCCCCCTCCACCCGGCTGTCCAGCATCCGGTCCAGTGCACGGTTGTCCGTGGAGTAGCCGGTGTACGGCGGACGGTCGCAGAGCTCGGAGTGACGCATCCCGGCGGGCATGCCGGCGGTGTCGGACAGGTGCACGCGCACCGGGGAGAAGAACTCCCGACGCAACGCCACCACCGTCACCCCGTTGACCTCGGCGAGGTGGAACTGGTGGCCGCCGGTGAACCCGGAGACCAGGTCGCGCGCCACGGTCGCCGCGGACCCGGTGACGGCGTCGGCGCTGATCAGCGTCATCAGACTGTCCGGCCACTCCCCCGGCAGGTACCGGTCCTCCTTGGCGTACTCGTAGCCGTGGGACTGCGCCCACTGTCGTCGCGAACGACGCCCGGCGAACAGGCCGTTGGACGACGCCGCGGCGTCGGTGGAGGTGGCGGTACCGCCTGTGCCGGTCGTGTCAGCGGTGTCCTGCGTGGATTCCGGGATGGGCTCCGCCTCCGGCTCCGTGGCCGGCTCGGGGATAGCCTCCGGCTCACGTTCCGGCTCCGGGTGCGCCGCCGGTGCGGCGTCCTGCGCCTCTTCCGGCAGGTCGTCCTGCAGGTCTTCGGTCGACTCGTCCTGCACCGGATCCGCGGTCGGGGCGGGTGCGGGGTCCGGCACCTGCTCGGGGACAGGCGCCGGTGCGTGCGTCTGGGAGGGGCCCTTCGACGCACGCCAGAACAGGCCCGCGGCGAGAACCAGCAGCGCGAGCCCGAGCAGAAGGACGAGGACGGCGAAAGACATCATGCCAAGCATAAACGAGGTGACGGTGTAGCCGGGAACCACCGGCACGCGGCGTCCCCCGGACCCCGATCACCGGTACACCGCCCTGCAGTGGCGGCGAGCGAAACGATCACGAGAAGTCCGGCCCGCTCCGGCCCCTACTGGTTGTCGGCGGCGTACGCCTCGTGGTCCATCAGCTCGCCGTCGGCGGGGGCCTCAGAGACCGCCACCTCGTAGAGCCAGCCGGTGCCGTAGGGGTCGTCGTTGATCACGCCGGCGTTGTCCTCGAGGCCCTCGTTGACCGCGGTGATCTCGCCGGAGACCGGGGCGTAGATGTCGGACACGGACTTGGTGGACTCGACCTCGCCGTAGGGCTCGCCGGCCTCGACCTCGGTGCCGACCTCGGGAAGTTCGACGAAGACGATCTCGCCCAGCGCCTCGGCGGCGATGTGGGTGATGCCGACGCGCACGGTGTCACCGGCGGCGACGGAGGTGGCGTTCACCCACTCGTGCTCCTCGGAGTACAGGCGGTCGGTGGGCAGTGCAGTCATGGGGTTCTCCTCAGAACAATGGTGCAGTCGAAAAGTGCAGTCAGGGTGGTGCAGTCAGGGTGGATGTTACTTCTGGCGCGTGTAGAACGGCAGCGCAACGACGGTGTAGGGGTGGGCCTTGCCGCGGATGTCGACGGTCACCGTCGATCCCACGGACGCCACGCCGCCCTCGGCGGCCGCCTCGGCGGCGACGTAGCCCATCGCCACCGGGTGGCCCAGTGTCGGCGACAGTGCGCCGGACGTGACCTCGCCGAGCCGGACGCCCTCGGCGTCCTGAATCTCGTAGCCGCCTCGCGCCGCGCGGCGTCCCTCGCCGACCAGGCCGATGAGCGTCTGCTTCGTGCCCTCCTCCTTGGCGCGCACGATGGCGTCGCGTCCGACGAACTCCTCCTTGGACTTCGTCGCCGCGAGGATGCCCAGCCCGGCGTCCACCGGGGTGAGCTGCAGGCTCAGCTCGTTGCCGTATAGCGGCATGCCGGCCTCCAGGCGCAGCGTGTCGCGCGCCGCCAGGCCGCAGGGGCGCACCCCGTGCGGGGCACCGGCGGCGAGCGCCGCGTCCCACACGGCGGTCGCCTGTGCGCCGTCGGTCCCGTTCTCCACGAAGATCTCGAAACCGTCCTCACCGGTGTAGCCGGTGCGGGCGATAATCGCCGGCACGCCGGCGACGGTGCCCTGGAAGGCGGCGTAGTAGCCCAGCCCGCCCACGGCGTCCTGCACGGTCTCTCCCGCGCCGGACGCCTCGGGGGCGTCGGTGACCGCCTCGACGATCTCCAGCATCACCGCGGCGGCCTGCGGGCCCTGCACGGCGATCAGGGAGATGTCGTCGGTCTGGTCGGTGAGCGTGACGTCGAAGCCTTCCGCACGCTCGCGCAACGCCTCGGCGACGGCGGGGGCGTTGCCGGCGTTGGGGATCACCAGGTACTCCTCGTCGGCGAGCACGTAGGTGATCAGGTCGTCGATGATGCCGCCGTCCGCGGTGCAGATCATCGAGTACTTCGCCTTACCGACCTTCACCGCCGACAGGCGCGAGACCAGGGCGTGGTCGAGGAAGGCCGCGGCGTCCGGCCCGGTGACCCGGACCTCGCCCATGTGCGAGAGGTCGAAGACGCCCACGGCCTCACGGACCGCCCGGTGCTCCTCGAGCTCCTTGTCGTACTTCAGGGGCATGTCCCAGCCGCCGAAGTCGGTGAACTTCGCGCCGAGCTTCTCGTGGACCGGGTGCAGTGCGGTGTGCTTGGTCATCAGTTCTCGCTCTCGGTAGCAGCTTCGATGTCGAAGTCCTCCAGCGGCGGGCAGGAGCACATCAGGTTGCGGTCGCCGTAGGCGTCGTCGATGCGGCGCACGGTCGGGAAGTACTTGTCGCGACGCAGCGACGCCACCGGGAAGGCGGCCTTCTCGCGGGAGAAGTGGCCGTGCGAGACGGCGTCGGCGAAGTCGTCGCGCACCACCGAGGTGGCGGTGAACGGCGCGTGGCGCAGGACGGAGTCCTCCACCGCGACGTCCCCGGCGATGACCTCGTCGATCTCGGCGCGGATGGTGCGCAGCGCGGTGATGAAGCGGTCCAGCTCGTCCTTGTCCTCGGACTCGGTGGGCTCCACCATCAGCGTGCCCGCCACCGGGAAAGCCAGCGTGGGGGCGTGGAAGCCGAAGTCCATCAGGCGCTTGGTCACGTCCGCGGCGGTCACGCCGGACTGCTTGGTCAGCTCACGCAGGTCCAGGATGCACTCGTGGGCGACCAGGCCGTTCTCCCCGGTGTAGAGGGTGGGGAAGCTGTCGGCGAGCTGGCGGGAGATGTAGTTGGCGTTGACCAGCGCCATGCGCGAGGCCTCGGTGAGGCCCTCGTCGCCCATCATGGCGATGTAGGTCCACGAGATCGGCAGCACGCCGGCGGAACCCTGGTTCGCCTGGGAGACCGGGCGCCCCTCCTGCACGCCGGGCTCCACGGTCACGTCGGCCCACGGGTCGGACGGCAGGAACGGCACGAGGTGCTCGCCCACGCACACCGGGCCCACGCCCGGGCCGCCGCCGCCGTGCGGGATGGTGAAGGTCTTGTGCAGGTTCAGGTGGCTGACGTCGCCGCCGAACTCACCGGGCTGCGCCAGCCCGACCAGGGCGTTGAGGTTCGCCCCGTCGATGTAGACCTGGCCGCCGGCGTCGTGCACCTTCGCGCACACGTCGCGCACGTGTTCCTCGAACACCCCGTGGGTGGAGGGGTAGGTGATCATGATGCCGGCGATCTGCTCGCCGTACTTGGCGATCTTCGCGTCGAGGTCGTCGAGGTCGATCGAGCCGTCGTCTGCGTTCTTCACGCCGACGACCTTCAGCCCGGCCAGGGCGGCGGACGCGGCGTTCGTGCCGTGGGCGGACGCCGGGATGAGCACCAGCGTGCGCTGGTCGTCGCCGTTGGCGACGTGGAAACGACGGATCGCCAGCAGGCCGGCGAGCTCACCCTGCGAGCCGGCGTTGGGCTGCACCGACACCGCGGCGTAGCCGGTGATCTTCGCCAGCCGGTCCTCCAGGTCGTCGATGAGCTCCAGCCAGCCGGTGGCCTGGTCCTCCGGCACCATCGGGTGGATGCCGGCGAACTCCGGCCAGGTGATCGGCTCCATCGACACCGCGGCGTTGAGCTTCATGGTGCACGAGCCCAGCGGGATCATCGTGCGGTCCAGCGCAAGGTCTCGCCCGGCCAGACGACGCATGTAGCGCATCATCTGCGTCTCCGAGGACACCGAGTGGAACACCGGGTGGGTGAGGATGTCGTCGGTGCGCAGCAGGTCGGCCAGCGGGCCGTCCTGCGCGGTGAAGGACGCCGTGGCCACCGAACCACGCGCGCCGGCGACGACGGCGAGCAGCTCGGCGACGTCGGCGTCCGTCGTGGACTCGCCGACGGAGATGCCGACGTGCTTCTCGTCGACGTGGCGCAGGTTGAAGCCCGCCCCACAGGCGGCGGCGACGGTCGCCGCGGCGTCCGGCACCTGCACGGTGACCGTGTCGAAGAAACGGTCGTGGGCGAGGGCGAAGCCCGCCTCAGACAGGCCCACGGCCAGCGCGGTCGCCCGGCCGTGCACCGCCGTGGCGATCTCTCGCAGGCCCTGCGGGCCGTGCCAGACGGCGTAGAAGCTGGCCACCACGGCCAGCAGCGCCTGGGCGGTGCAGATGTTGGACGTCGCCTTGTCGCGGCGGATGTGCTGCTCACGGGTCTGCAGCGACAGGCGGTAGGCCGGGGTGCCCTCGGCGTCCACCGACACACCCACGATGCGGCCCGGCAGCTTACGCTGCATGGACTCCCGGCAGGCCAGGAACGCCGCGTGCGGGCCGCCGAAGAACAACGGCACACCGAAACGCTGCGCCGAACCCACCGCGATGTCCGCACCCGACTCACCCGGCGAGGTGACCAGCACCTGCGCCAGCAGGTCGCAGGCCACGGTGACCAGGGCGTCCTGCGCGTGCGCGGCGTCGACGACCTCGGTGAGGTCGTCGCGCAACCCGCCGGTGGTGCCCGGGTTCGACACGACCACGCCGATCAGCGCGTCCTGCCGTGCGGCGATCTGCTCGGCGGTGACGTCCACGATCTCCACCGCGATGTCCACCGCCGCGGCACGCGCACGCGTGATGTTGATGCTCGACGGGTGCAGGGCGGCGTCCAGCAGGACGACACCGTCCTTCTTCGCCGCCTTCGTGTTCACCCGCGCCATCATCTGCACGGCCTCGGCGACGGCGGTCGCCTCGTCCAGCAGGGACGCACCGGCGACCGGCAGGCCCGTGAGGTCGCTGACCATCGTCTGGAAGTTCAGCAACGCCTCCAGGCGGCCCTGCGAGATCTCCGGCTGGTACGGCGTGTAGGCGGTGTACCAGCCCGGGTTCTCCACCACGTTGCGACGGATCACCGCCGGGGTGACCGTGTCGTGGTAGCCGGCGCCGATGAGCTGCTTCTTCACCGTGTTCTTCGCGGCGAAACCACGCAGCGTGGCCAGCGCCTCGGTCTCGTCGAGCGCCGGGGCCAGGCCGATGGGGCCCTGCTGGGCGATGCTGGCGGGCAGGGCCGCGGCGGCGAGCTCCGTGGTGCTGCCGTAGCCGAGCGTGCTGAGGATCTCCGCGGTCGCGGCCGCGTCAGGGCCGATATGACGGTTCGGGAATGCGTCGTGGGGCGTAGCCATGTGTCAGGGGGTCTCTTCCTGTGTGTGCTGTGGTGCGGACACGGGTGTACTCCCTCCCCACTCTGTCGATGGTGCCTGAGAGCTTTTTCTCCTTCGGCGGCCGGGTCACGGACGACGGTGACCGGCTCTTTCCAGAGCTGCCTCGCCACAATGGTGCTGGTGCCTGAGAGTGTCGACGGGGAGGTGTTGCTCCTACGGCGGCCGGTGCTGGTGCCGGCCTCTCCCACAGTGGCTGCGAACGGCGGATTCAGTTGTGGACGTTTCGCGGTCAGTATAACCGCGGCTGTGGCGTGGCACACCACAAACGGCCGGATCGCGGGTGGGGTGCGGGTGTGGGCGGGGTGGGCGAGGCAACCCCGCGTCGCGTGCCGGATTCGGGCCGCGCGTGCCGTGGAAAGGGCGGATCCGGCACGTGGCGCGGGGTCGGTGCCGCGCGGCGATTGACGCCCGACAGGACGCCACCTACGATTCCGGCAACCCTCCCCCGCTCTCCACTCTCCGAGGCCCGATGAAGAAGACCACGCTCACCACCCTGGCGCTCGCCGCCGCGGCGGCGCTCTGCGCCTGCACCCCGTCGGCCCGGGACTCCGAACAGGCGCAGGACGCTACGACGCAGGACGCCACGGCGTCCGGCGAGAACGACACGTCCGGCACGGATGAGGACGCCGCGCCGCGCGACGGCGACGCGCCCGTGCTCGGGGCGTCCGACGCCGACGGCGCCTGTGACCCGGGCGTCATCGACATCGACCACGAGAAGAACACGCCGCACGTCACCTACCACGGCAAACCCGGCGACACGGTGGACATCACCTACGTCGAGAATGACGGCACCACCACCGACACGACCTTCGAACTCGAGGTCACCGCGACGACATACTCGACGGGAGCCGAGATCTTCAACGGCGACCTGGACCGCATCGAGGTCTCGGCGTCCGGCACCACGAGCACGCCAGGGAACTGCGTCATCGGCATATCCTGACGGACGCACCGCCGAAGGGGTATCACTGGTTGCATGAAGAAAACGTCCGCGCCCGGTGTCCTCGCCCGCTTCCGCGCCCCGAAGCTGCCCGTGCCACGTCAGGGTGACACGGCCCTGGTCACCGGAGCCACCTCAGGCATCGGTGCCGCGACGGCGAAAGAACTGGTGAAACGGCAGTTCCGGGTCATCGGCACCTCCCGCGACCCCGGCTCGGAGGCCGCCCGGGCGAACACGCCGGACGGTGTGGAACTCATCCCCCTGGACCTCGGCGACCCCACCTCCATCGCCGGTGTGCCGGACGAGCTGGCGAAGATCGGCGCCGGCCCGGTCACCGTGCTGGTCAACAATGCCGGGGAGAGCCAGAACGGCCCGCTCGAGGAGCTCCCCCGCGACGCCCTGGAGAGGCTCTTCCAGGTCAACGTGATCGGGCACGTCGAACTCACCCAGGCCCTGCTGCCGCAGATGCGAGCCGCCCGACGCGGACGCATCGTGTTCGTCGGCTCCATGCTCGGCAGCTTCCCGCTGGCCTACCGCGGCAGCTACGGCGCCTCGAAGGCGGCCATCAAGGCCTTCGCCTTCTCCGCACGCCGCGAGGTCGCCCGCTTCGGCATCGGGGTCAGCGTGATGGAACCCGGTGCGATCAACACCGGGCTCTCCGAGCGTCGCACCATCTACGTCGACGACCACGGCCCCTACGCCGAGGAGTTCGCCACGATGCTGACCCACCTCAACAACAACGAGGCCGACGGCATCACCGCCGAACCGGTGGCAGGTGAGATCCTCAGGGCGGTCTCGGACGCCCGGCCCCGCCCGCTCTACGCCACCGGGTCGAGCGCACGGTTCGCCTTCCCCGCCGCCCGGCTGCTGCCGCGCGACACGATGGGCGGGATCATCGCCGCCAAACACGGGCTGTAGGCGAGCTCAAGGCGAACTCAAGGCCGAGCTCAGGCCGACATCACGGCCTGCGCGAGTAGAACAGGTCGCGCCACGGCCTGGCGGACAGCGCCACCACCGCGGCGCCGACGATGCCGGTGAACATGCTCGCGCTGGCGATCACGTTGACCCACAGCAACATGGCGTTGCCCAGCACCAGTTCGAGCATCAGCACCAGTGCGCCGATCGTGCCCGCCCAACTCAGCCCCACGAACACGCGGTTGACGGGGTGCCGCGCCGGGCCGAAGTAGCCGCGCTCGGTGAACACGATACCGCCGAGCATCAGCAGGAACAGCACCCCGAAGTAGCCGTAGAAGAGCAGTTCCCCCCACTGCGGGTCCACCCTGTCGCCGAGACGGGTGACTCCCAGGAGCATCAGGAGGACACACGACACGGTGGTGAAACGGCGGAGCATCCCCCCAGCATAGGGGTAAACCTTCAGAACCGGAACAACACGTCCCCTGGCTCGGACGGTTCGCCGGGCATGAGCCCCTCCTCGACGCCACCGTCCTGCTGCATCATCACCACCGCCACGATCGGGTCGAAGCCGAGCCGCCCGATGGACAAGGGTGCGTAGGTGGTGACCCGCTGGCCGACCTGCACGCGCGTGCCCTGTTCGACGTGGGTGGAGTAGCCCTGCCCGTCGAGCTGCGCGGTGTCGATCCCGATGTGCACGAGGACCGGCAGCCCGCCGTCGGTGGTGACGAGGAAGAGGTGCGGCATCAGCCGGGTGAGCACGCCGGCCACCGGCGAGCACACGGTCACGTACTCCACCCCGGGGTCCGGGACCACCGCCATGCCGGGCCCGACCGTGCCCGCGGCGAACAGCGGGTCCGGCACGGCCGACAGTGGCGCGACGGTGCCGGGCATGGGGGTCACCACGTCGAGCGTGCCGGTCCCCGCCCCGGCGACAGATCCCGAGACGGACCCCGAGACGGACCCCGAGACGGACCCGGTCACTGACTTCCCTGCGTCCTCCATGTTGCCTCCCGGTCCGTTGCGGTGATGAGCGTCGGTGGCCAAAGGATAGAACGTGAGGCACACGCGTCGGGGCATAACCGCGTTATTTCGTCCAGAAAAGTTCTTCCTTTCCTGAGACTACCCCAACGCCACCGGACGCGAACGGTCGGAGGACCACTGCGACCATCCACCCACGTAGTGGCGCGCCACCGGCAGCCCGGCGTGCTCCATCAGCGCGATGAACAGGGCCGAGCTCACGCCCGACCCGGAGTAGACCACGGTCTCGGCGGCGACGTCGTCGCCGGTGATGCCGTGTTCGGCGAGACGCCCACGCACGACCTCGGGGGACGGGACGCGGCCGTCGTCGAGCAGCTCGGCGACCGGGACGCCGATCGCGCCGGGGATGTGGCCGGCGCGACGGTCCAGCCGCTCGCGGCGTCCCTCGAAGCGGTCCGCCGGACGGGTGTCGATGAGCAGCGGTGCCGCCGCCCCGGTGGACGCCGCGGCGGAGATCTCCTTCACCTCGTCCAGCGACGTCGTCGGCATGCTCGGCGCGCCACCGGCGAGGACCTCGAACGTCCCGCGTCCACGCAGGCAGCCGATACCGGCGGCGATGTCGCCGCCGGCCGCCAGCCAGGCCGGCGTCCCGCCGTCGAGGACGCGCACGTCGGTGACGCCCGCCCACCGCAGGATCCACCACGCGCGGGCGGCGTAGATCAGCCCGCCGCGGTCGTAGATACGCACCGGGACGCCGGGCTGGATGCCCCAGTCGTCGACGAAGTGCTGCAGGACGGCCCGGCTGGGCAGCGGGTTACGCCCGGCGGTCGCCGACGGCGAGCCGGACAGCATGGTGCCGGGGTCGCAGAAGAAGGAACCGGGGATGTGCCTGGTCACGTACAGGTTCCAGGCGGCGTGCTCGCCCCACTCCCAGTCGGAGTCGAGGACGATCATCCGCTCGCCACGGCTGCTGCCCTCGAAGAGGTCGGTGGCGGAGATGAAGGGTTCGGCGGTCGTTGTCGCGGGGGTGTCGGGCTGGCTCAGGGTCATGCGGACCAGTTTACGAGGGAAAGCGTGCCGCCGCCGCCCCGCATAGCGAAGCTCACAACCGGCCCCCTACAACCAGCCACGGTCGCGGGCGATGCGCCAGGCCTCGAAACGCGTGGCCGCCCCCGTCTTCGACATCGCCGAGGACAGGTAGTTGCGGGTGGTGCCCGCCGCCAGGTGCACGGTCTCGGCGATCTGCTCGACGGAGCCGCCCTGCCCGGCGACCTCCAGCAGTTCGGTCTCGCGCTCGGTCAGCGGCGACTCGCCGGCGCCGATCGCCTGGGCGGCGAGCTCCGGGTCGAGGCAGCGGCGTCCGGCGTGCACGGTGCGCACCGCGGTGGCGAACTCCGCGGCGGAGGACGTCTTGGGCACGAAACCGGCGACGCCGGCGGCCAGCGCCCGCTTGAGCTGGCGGGGACGCCCGTGGCTGGTGACGATCAGCACGGCGACGCCCTCGGGGAGGCTGGCGGCGGTCTCCACCCCGTCGATGCCGCCCATCTGCAGGTCGGTGACGGCGACGTCCGGCGCGTGGTGCGTC
This sequence comes from Corynebacterium sp. AOP40-4SA-5, assembly GCF_052377355.1. NCBI lineage: Bacteria > Bacillati > Actinomycetota > Actinomycetes > Mycobacteriales > Corynebacteriaceae > Corynebacterium > Corynebacterium sp. AOP40-4SA-5. The sequence continues at coordinate 166,589 of NZ_JBQSWS010000004.1, read as the reverse complement.
CGGCACCAGTCGAGCAGTTCCTCGCCGGAGCCGAGGGTGGCGACGACGTCGAGGTCGTCCTCCAGCGACAGCAGGGTCGACAGTGAGCTGGCGACGAGGGACTCGTCGTCGACGACGACCACCCGGACGGGTTCTGCACTCATGGTTGCTCCTTTTTCTCTACTCACCGGGCAGGCGAAGGGTCACGCGGAAGACGTTACCGTCGCGCTCGGCGACGAGTTCCGCGCCGATCGGCTCGGCGCGACGCCGGATCCCCGCCAGGCCCGACAGCCGTTCGATGCCGCGGGTCACGCCGTCGTTGCTCATCGTCACCGCCTCGGCCGACCCGGGCGTGAAGTCGAGCCGCACGCGCGTGGCCGAGGAGTGACGCACCACGTTCGTCGTCCCCTCGCGCACCAGCCACGCCGCCAGCTCGCGCATCGGCTCGGACAGCGTCGTGGGGTCGCCGTCGACGTCCAGGTGGACGCCGGCGCTGTGCAGCAGCTGCCGCGCGCCGTCGACCTCCGTGGACAGGTTGACCGCCCGGTAGCCGTCCACCACCTCGTGCATCTCGGTGACGGAGGTCCGCGCCAGCTCCTGGAGCTGCGCGAGTTCACCGTCGGCACGCTCGTCGCCGCGCGCGACCAGCGCACGCGCCAGCTCCGCCTTCAACGACATCGCCGCCAGACGCTGACCGAGGGTGTCGTGCAGCTCCTGGGAGAACCGCAGCCGTTCCTCGCTGACCTGCAGGGCGGCGTCCGTCAGGCGGGCGCGGTCGAGCTGCTTGGCGATGTTGACCGTCCACGCCGAGGCCACCACGGTGGTCATCAGGAACGTCCCGAAGAACAACGGCAGCCACTCCAGCTCGTCCCACATGAGCACCGACGTCGCCGCCGAGAGCACCAGGGTGAGCGTCCAGCGCCACGGCAGCCACGGCAGCACCGCCGTCGGGGCGACGATGATGGCGATGAACACCAGGCACAGCCCCGTCACCGCCGTGGTGGACGAACCCGCCACGTACAGCAGGACGCCGAGCGTCCAGACGACCGCGGTGGCCGCGCCCGTCGCGGCCACGAGCCGTCCGGTGGGACGCCGCGGACGGGTGTTGAACTCCGGGCGCCGCTCCACGACCAGCAGGGCCGCGACGGTCAGCACCAGCCCCGACCCGGCCACCAGGGCCTGCTGCCACAGGCTGAGCGTGGGCCCCTGGCCGGCGACGGCCAGCGGGAGAACGACGGCGAGGACGCCGAACATGGCGACCATCAACTGCATGGACAGGCGCGTGTACACGGCGAGCTTCGCGCCGCCGCCGAGCTCGCGCCACGTCCTGCGTGGGCGGGTGACGGACTCCAGCACGGTCGGGTTCATGGTCCCCATTTAAGCAGTGGTGCCGGACGTCAGCGCCGGACGTCCCAGCGGACGTAACGGGCACCGGCCCACACGCACACCGCCGCCCACGCCAGCAGGATCAGCATCATCGGCCACGTCTCGGCGAGGACCTCCCCGGCACCCAACGCGGCGACGCCGTCCATCCGGCCCACGGTGGTGCTGCCCGCCCAGCCGTACTGGGCCAGGTCGAAGATCAGGGCGAACGGGGTGCGGGCGAGGACCTCGTCCACACCCTCCGGGTAGAGCTGACGGAAGTTGCCCATCGTGGCGAACATCAGCAGCATCACCGGCATCGAGGTGATCTGCGCGGCCTCCGGGTTCTTCGTGAACCCGCTGGTCACCAGGGCCAGACCACTGGTGACCGCCAGGCCGAGCAGCACAGCGACGATGAGCGGCAGCACATTCACCGGTCCCGGCGCGCCGAAGACCATGAGCAGCACCGACATCAGCACCGTGAACACGATGGTCAGCACCGCCCCGGGGAAGGAGGACGCACCGAGGATCTCGGCGTCGCGCGCCTCACCGGTGCGCAGGCGTTTGAGCACGCCCTCGTCCCGGCGCGTGGTCACCATGGACAGCACGGTGTAGAACTGCACGAACATCAGCGCGAAGAGCAGGAAGTACTCCAGCGCCGTTGCCGCGGCCTCGACCTTGGACTGCTCGTCGTCGCCGGAGAGGATGAAGAACATCGCCAGGCCGAAGCCGATGGGGATGAGCGTGGCGTTGACGAGCAGGGTCTTGTTGCGGCGGAACTGGAGGGTCTCCGCGCGGGCCAGGGCGACGAAGCGCCGGAGGGAGGTTCCGGCGGTGCCGGTGGAGTGGACTTCTGTACGGGTGGTTTCACGTGCGGTGGTGGTCATGACGGGTCCTTTCAGACGGTGCTGTCGCGTCCGGCGATCTTGGCGAAGACGCGCTCGAGGCTGGCGGGGCGGGCGGAGAAGTGACCGAGGGTGACGTCGTTGGCGGCGGCCCAGTCGAGCAGGCGGTGGGTGTCCTCCTGCAGCCGGGAGGTCTCGATACGCAGCCGCACCCCGTCACGGGTGACCTGCGCGCCGGGGAAGGACGGGAAGACGTCCTGCGGGCGTCCTGCGCGGTTCCCGCCGGCGGCGCCGGCGTCCGGCAGGGTGAAGCTGATCTCGGCGCCCTCGGTGGCGGCGAGGTCGTCCAGCCGGCCCTCGACGGCGATCACGCCGGCGTCCATGATGGCGATCCGGTCGGCCAGATGCTCCGCCTCCTCCAGGTAGTGGGTGGTCAGGATCATCGTCACGCCGCGGTCCTTCAACGCCGCGAGCAACTCCCAGGTGCGGGCGCGCGACTCCGGGTCCAGGCCCGTGGTCGGCTCGTCGAGGATCACGATGCCCGGGTCGTTGAGCAGTGCGCAGGCGAGGTCGAGGCGACGCTGCTCGCCACCGGACAGCGAACCGACGCGCACGTCGGTGCGGTGGTTCAGGTCCACCTCGCCGAGCACGTCGTCGACCGGCAACGGGGTGGAGCACGTGCCCGCCCACATGCGCATCGTCTCGGCGACGGTGAGCTCCTTGGGCAGCCCGCCGGACTGCAGCATGATGCCGAGTTCCGGACGGATCCGCGCGCGGTCGGCGACCGGGTCCATGCCCAGGACGCGCACGGTGCCCTGTGACGGGGCGGCGAGGCCCTCGACGATCTCGAGGGTGGAGGTCTTGCCCGCACCGTTGGTGCCGAGCAGGCCGTAGACCTCGCCCTTGTCCACGTCGAAGGAGATCCCCTTGACGGCGGTGTAGGCGTCCTTGGACTTCTTCGCCTGGTAGGTGCGGGTCAGGTCGGTGACGCTGATGACGGGTGCTGTACTCATACCCCTGATCCTGCCGGGACGGGGTCGGTGCAGGTAGAGGGGTTTGTCATGAGCTGGTGCGCGGATGTCACGGGATCGACGTGACAGATGTCATGTCCGCGGTGAAGTGTAGGCTATCCTCTTGACTATTCACCGTCCCGAACAATGAGGATCACCATGACCGTCAGATTCGTCCCCCTGCGCCGCGTCTCCGCGGCCCTCTGCGCCACGGCGGTCGCCGTCTCGCTCGTCGCCTGCTCCGATGATTCAGACGACTCTGGCTCTTCAGGATCCTCGAGTTCCGCGAACGCCGACGCCTTCCCCGTCACCATCGACTCCGCCCTCGGCGCCGCCACCATCGAGGAGGAGCCCGAGCGTGTCGTCACCATCGGGTGGGGCAGCCAGGACGTGGCCCTCGCCCTCGGCGTGACCCCCGTCGGCATGCAGGACATGAGCGGCGACACCGGTGACGACACCGGCGTGCTGCCCTGGGACCGGGAGGCGCTCGACGGCAGCGACGACACAGACGGCGCCGAGCCGGAACTGCTCGACGCGTCGTCCGACGACCTGCCCTTCGAGGACATCCTCAACCTCGAGCCGGACGTGATCCTCGCCGTGAACTCCGGCGTCACCGACGAGCAGTACTCACGCCTCAGCGACATCGCCCCCACCGTGGCCTACCCCGGTGAGGCGTGGCAGACCAGCTGGGAGGACCAGACCACCACCGTGGGCCAGGCCCTGGGACGCGGCGACGAGGCCGAGCAGCTCGTCGAGGACACCAACCAGCTCATCGCCGACGCCAAGGACGAGCACCCCGAGTTCGACGGGAAGACCATCGCCTTCGCCTCCGGGACCAGCGCCGACGGCCTGAACACCTACCTCGCCACCGACTCCCGGGTGACGCTGCTCGAGCAGCTCGGTTTCAGCATCGCCCCGAGCGTGCCGACCTCCGGGGAGTCCTTCTCCGTGCCGGTGAGCAAGGAGAACTGGTCCTCCATCGACTCCGACGTCCTGGTCTCCTGGTACCTCAGCGAGGACATCCAGGAGGAGCTGGAGTCCGACGCCGGCTTCGCCCGCATCCCCGCCGTCGAACGCGGCGGCTACGTGCCCCTCGTCGACCCGCCGATGGTGTACGCCACCAGCGCGATCTCGGTGCTGAGCCTGCCGTGGATGCTGGACAACTACCTGCCGCTGCTGCAGTCCGCCGCGCAGGGCGACTCCCCCCTGTGACGGACCCTGTGACGGACGCTGTGACGGACGGCGACCTGCTGCCCGTCGCTCACCCGGCCGGCGTGGCCGCCGTCGACGCACTCGTCGCCGACGCCCGCGTCATCGGCTGGGCCGAGGGCCTGCACAACTGCGCCGAGTACCTCGCCGCCCGCAACGCGGTGATCGTGCACGGCGTGACCTCCGGGGCGTTCCGCCTCATCGCCGCGGAGACCAACGCCGAACGGGCCCGCGACGTGGACCGCTACCTCGCCGGCGACGGGCCGGACGCACCGCCGGACGCTCCGCCGGACGCGCTGGTCACCGCGATGTGGTCCTGGTACCGCACGCCGCTGGCGCACAACGCCGCGCTGCTGCGGTGGTTACGCACCTACAACGCCGGCGTCGCGTCCTCACGCCGTGTCGTCTTCACCGGGCTCGACTCCTTCGACGGGGACCACCGCGACCTCGCCGCGCGCGACCGCGTGCAGTACGACAACCTGCGCCGTCTCGCCGACGGACACCCGGGAGAACGCATCCTGCTGTTCGAGCAGACCGAGCACCTCGACCCCACGCTCGACGGCTCCCTCGGCTCCCACCTGGTCGGCGGCGGTCTCGGCGTCTACCGGGTCGCCGGCGCACTGTGGACCCCGGGCGACCCACGCGCCCGCTACCCGCTGGGCCCCTACGCTCCGCTGGCGGAGGCGGCTGCGGCTGCAGCTACTGACCCTACAGCGGCCGGCGCCGGGCCGACACCGCTCGTCGACGGCATCACCGTGTTCCCTCAGTCCTGGGCCGGCCCGTTCGACCTCCTGCTGATGTCGGACCGTTTACACGACGCCCCCCACGCCTGATTGTCCTCCCCCGACTCCCCAGTCGTCGACGGCAGGCACCCCGCACCCCCGAAAGTGTTGTACCCAGCCGCGTCGCCATATGCGCGGCGTGCGGCGCGTCCCGTAGCCTTGCCCGGCACCCGCCCCCGCCTGCACGAAGGATGATCGTCCTGCCACGTCCCGTCTCCCGCCTCCAGGCCACGTACCTCCCCGCAGAACACGGCTTCGCCTGGTGGGGCGTCGACGACCTTCCCGCCACGATGGACGCCGCAGGGCTTCCCACCGGGCGTGCGACGACCGCGCGTCTCGTCGTGCCGGACGGCGAGAGTCTGCAGGTGGAGGACGTGGAGGTGTGCGTCACCGACCTGCTCACCACCGCGCGGTGCCTGTCCACGCTCACGCGCGTGCGCCACCTGGACGCCTCGGCGCGGGCGTGGCGCACGGCGTCCCGCAACGTCCTGCGTCCCCGTGCGGGACGCGGCACGGACGCCGCACTCGCCGAGGTCGCGGGCGTCCTGCCACCCGCCGGGCACGCGGTCCCGGACGAGGACGCCGCGGCGATCCCGTCCGCCGCCGCCCACCTCGCCCGGTTCCGCGACGACCTGGACACCGCAGGACGCCTCGACGGGCAGGTCGTCGCCGACCTGCGCCCCTACCAGGCGCAGGGCGTGGCCTGGCTGCGCGCCCGGGTGCGCGACGACGGCGGCGCGCTGCTCGCCGACGACATGGGTCTCGGCAAGACGCTGCAGGTCATCGCGCTGCTCGCGACGTCCCGCCCCGCGCACGCCCACCTGGTCGTCTGCCCGACCTCGCTGCTGGGCAACTGGGCACGCGAACTGCACCGCTTCGCGCCACAGCTGCCGGTGCTGCGCTACCACGGCAGCACCCGCGAGCTGCCCGACGACATCGCCGCCGGGACCGTGGTGCTCACCAGCTACCCGCTGGTGCGCTCCGACTCCGCGCTGCGCGCCCGGACGTGGGGCGTCGCCGTGTTCGACGAGGCCCAGCAGCTCAAGAACCCGTCCTCACAGGTCACGCGCGCCGCAGTGGCGTTGGACGCCGAGGCGCGCGTACTGATGACCGGCACGCCGGTGGAGAACGACCTCGACGAACTGTGGTCGCTGTTCTCCGTCGCGGTACCGCAGCTCCTGGGCACGCGCGCACGCTTCCGCACCCGCTTCGCCACCCCGATCCGGCAGCGGCAGTCGCGCACGGCGGCGGCGCGGCTCTCCACGACGATCGCACCGCACATGCTGCGTCGGACGAAGGACGGCGTCGCGCTCGAACTCCCGCCGCGCCTCGACACCACCGTGTACTGCGGCCTCACCGCCGCGCAGCGCGGCCTCTACCGCGACGCGGTCACCGCCGCCTTCAGCACCGGCTTCCACCACGGCGCAGGACGTAGCGGGCAGATCCTCGCGCTGCTGACCTCCCTGAAGCAGATCTGCAACCACCCCGACCAGTACCTCCACGCCCAGGGCACGCCTGCGCCGGGACGGTCGGGCAAGTTCGACCGGGTCGCCGAGATGCTCGCCGAGATCACCGCCGGCGGCGAGCGGGCCCTGGTGTTCACCCAGTACCGGGCGATGGGCGAACTGCTGTCCGACGGGCTCGCCGACCACCTCGGCTGCGCTGCCCTGCCCTTCCTCCACGGCGGGCTGTCCGCCGCCGACCGCGACGAGATGGTCCGACGCTTCCAGGAGGACGACGACGCGCCGCCCGTGCTCATCCTCAGCCTGCGCGCCGCCGGATTCGGCCTGAACCTGACCCGCGCCTCACACGTCATCCACTACGACCGGTGGTGGAACCCGGCGGTGGAGGAACAGGCCACCGCGCGGGCCCACCGCATCGGCCAGAAGTACCGGCTGAGCGTGCACACCATGGTCGTCGGCGGGACGTTCGAGGAGCACATCGAGAAGATGCACCGGGCGAAGAAGGGCCTGGCCGACGCCGTGACCGGCGACGACAGCGCCGAGCTGACCAGCATGTCCGACGAGGAACTGCGCGACGTGGTCGACCTGAAGGAGGAGTACTGATGGCCGGGGCCGAGTTCGGGGCGACGCTGTGGGGACGCGCCTGGCTACGCACCGTGGAACGCACCGACGGGACACCGCGCGCCCAGCTGCCCAAGGCCCGCAGCCTCTCCCGCAACCACAAGGTGGACCTGGTCCTGCCGGGCGCGGATGCGGCGGATGGGTCGCCTGCTGTGACTGCGGCGGTGCGCGACGGGTCCTCCACCCACACCGTGACGCTCGCCCCCTGCGGCTGGAGCGCCGCCGAGCAGGACGCTGCGGGGAACGTCCTGGCCGGCCTGCGTCCGGACCCCAGCGGCGACCTGCCGGACGACCTGATCGGCCGCTTCGGCGATGCCGGCGTCCCGGTCGTCCCCGCTGCACCGGACGAGACGGCGACCTGCACGTGCCGTGCCCGGTCGAGGCCGTGCGCGCACATTCTGGCGACGTTGTACACCCTGGTGTCGACCATCGACGAACGTCCGGTCACGGCACTGGAACTGCGCTGCCCCGACGGTGTCGGCAACGGTGGCGGGGCGGGTGCCGGTTCAGACGCCGACTGGATCGCGCTGGAGGACATCGACCCGGCGACCTTCTTCGACCCGCCGGTGCGCTGAGCCTGCTCCCTGCCCCCCCTGCCCCCTAACGCCAACGACGGTTCCTGTCCGGAATGACCGGCGAAGTGGAGACTTCGTCAGTCAGACCAGACAGAAACCGTCGGTTCGTCCGGGTCGGACTACGCCTCGTGCGCGACCGACTCGATGGTGAGCGCGTCGGTGGTCGGGTCGGCGACCCCGGAGGCGTCGCGCGGCAGGTCCACCTTCACGGTGTCGCCGTCGCGGACCTCGCCGGCGAGCAGCTTCTTCGCCAACGCGTCGCCGATCGCCTTCTGGATCAGGCGGCGCAGCGGCCGGGCACCGTAGGCCGGTTCGTAGCCGCGCTCGGCGAGCCATGCCTTGGCGTCCTCGGTGACCTGCAGGTCGAACCGTCGGGCGGCGAGCCGCTCGGCGAGCTGGGCGACCTGGATGTCCACGATGGAGGTCAGCTGCTCCTGCGACAGGGCATCGAAGATGACCACGTCGTCGAGCCGGTTGATGAACTCCGGCTTGAACGCCGCCTTCACCGCGTTCATCACCTGCTCGTCACTGCCACCGGCGCCCAGGTTGGAGGTCAGGATGAGGATGGTGTTGCGGAAGTCCACCGTCCTGCCCTGCCCGTCGGTCAGGCGTCCTTCGTCGAGGACCTGCAGCAGCACGTCGAAGACGTCCGGGTGTGCCTTCTCGACCTCGTCGAACAGCACCACCGTGTAGGGGCGGCGCCGTACGGCCTCGGTCAGCTGGCCACCGGCGTCGTAGCCGACGTATCCGGGGGGCGCGCCGACGAGACGGGCGACGGAGTGCTTCTCGCCGTACTCCGACATGTCGATGCGCACCATGGCGTGCTCGTCGTCGAAGAGGAACTCCGCCAGCGACTTCGCCAGCTCCGTCTTGCCGACACCGGTCGGCCCGAGGAACAGGAAGGAGCCGGTCGGACGGTCCGGGTCGGCGACGCCGGCGCGGGAGCGACGCACCGCGTCGGAGACGGCGGTGACCGCCTCGTCCTGCCCGACGACACGTCCACCGATGACCTTCTCCATGGCCAGCAGCTTCTCGGTCTCGCCCTCCAGCATCTTGCCGGCGGGCACACCGGTCCACGCGGAGACGACCTCGGCGATGGTGTCCGGGGTGACCTCCTCGGTGAGCATGCGCTGCTCCTCGGCCTGGGCGGCCTCGTACTCCGCCTCGCCGACCTGCTTCTCGAGCTCCGGGATGCGGCCGTAGCGCAGCTCGGCGACGCGGGCGTAGTCACCGTCGCGCTCGGCGATCTCGGACTCGGTGCGCAGGCCGTCGAGTTCCTCCTTCAGCTCGCGCAGCCGGTCGATGGAGCCACGCTCGTTCTCCCAGCGGGCCATGAGCCCGTTGAGCTTCTCGCGCTCGTCCTCGAGTTCGGCACGCAGCTTGACCAGGCGGTCCTTGGAGGCGTCGTCGGTCTCCTGGCTCAGGGCCATCTCCTCGATCTCGAGGCGTCGGACGATGCGCTCGGCGTCGTCGATCTCCTCGGGGCGCGAGTCGATCTCCATGCGCAGACGCGACGCGGCCTCGTCGACCAGGTCGATGGCCTTGTCCGGCAGGAACCGGCTGGTGATGTAGCGGTCCGACAGGGACGCGGCACTGACCAGCGCGGAGTCCTGGATCCGTACGCCGTGGTGGACCTCGTAGCGCTCCTTGAGCCCACGCAGGATGCCGACGGTGTCCTCCACGGTCGGCTCACCGACGTAGACCTGCTGGAAACGACGCTCCAGGGCGGCGTCCTTCTCGATGTACTTGCGGTACTCGTCGAGGGTGGTGGCGCCGACGAGGCGCAGTTCACCGCGGGCGAGCAGCGGCTTGATCATGTTGCCGGCGTCCATCGCGGACTCGCCGGTGGCACCGGCGCCGACGATGGTGTGCAGCTCGTCGATGAAGGTGACGACCTCGCCGTCGGCCTCCTTGATCTCGTCGAGGACGGCCTTGAGGCGTTCCTCGAACTCGCCGCGGTACTTCGCGCCGGCGACCATGGAGCCCAGGTCGAGGCTGATCAGCTTCTTTCCGCGCAGGGACTCGGGCACGTCGCCGGCGACAATGCGCCGGGCGAGGCCCTCGACGATGGCGGTCTTGCCCACACCGGGTTCGCCGATGAGCACGGGGTTGTTCTTCGTACGCCGCGACAGCACCTGGACGACACGGCGGATCTCCTGGTCACGTCCGATGACCGGGTCGATCTTGCCTTCGCGGGCACGGGCGGTCAGGTCGGTGGAGTACTTCTCCAGCGCCTGGAACTGGCCTTCGGGCTCCTCGGTGGTGACCTTGCGGTTGCCGCGGACGGACTCGAAGGCGCCACGGATGGCGTCGAACGTGCCGCCGCGGTCGTGCAGGGCCTTGGCCGCCTCGGAATCGCCCTTGGCGATGCCGGCGAGCAGCACCTCGGTGGAGACGTAGGTGTCGCCGAGTTCCTCGGCGAGTTCCTGTGCGGCGGTCAGGGAGTTGAGGGCGTCCCGGTTGAAGTTGGGGTTGGCCATCCCGGAGCCGGACGCCTGCGGGTAGCCGGCGACGAGGTCGCGGGCGTCGCGCAGGACGTCGTCGGCGTCGACGCCGGCGGCCTGCAGGACGGGGCGGGCGATGGAGTCCTCCTGGTCGAGGATCGCCACGAGGAGGTGCGCCGGACGGATGTCCGGGTTACCGTTGGCGCTGGCCGACTGCAGTGCAGCCTGCATGGCCTCCTGGGTTCGGGTGGTGGGGGTGAATCCGCTCATCGTCAGTCTCCTTCTCTGCGTGTGCGTGCCGGTGTCTACTTTAGCGCGTTCGTGTCAACTTTCGCTTACGGTAGTTCCAACGTCGGAAACCTTGAGTCTGTTCCACTCAACCTAGAGTTCTCACTATGATCTAGATCACATTGTTGAGCAGACGGGTCCCCTCCAGCGACCTGGCCACAGACCGCGCCACCGACCTGTTCGCGGCGAAGACCCGGGCGTCCGTGCCGGGCCTGGCGAAACCCTCCCGCACCGGGGAGGACGTCGCCGGACCGACGAGGAAGAGGTCGTCCCGCACCTGCCCGTCCCGTCCGACCGCCCGACCCTCCGCGTCGACGAGGAACACCTCCGCACCGGCCTCGCCGGTGTCCCCGTGGCCCGTGGCCACCTCGCCGGACGCCAGGAGCCCACGCAGGAGTCCGTCCGACACCTGCGAGGCCGTGACGTCCGCCAGGCGTGCGTCGAGGAGACGGGTGGCCTCCACCGCCTCACCGGGGAGCGACGGACTGGTGGCACGGAAACCTCCACCGCGGTGCCCGGGCAGCTCCACCACCCGGGCGTCGGCGCCGAGGAAACGCACGAGACCGGCGCGGTGCAGGGCCAGGAGGTTGCCGAGCCGCTCCGGCGGCGGCCCGGAGCACACGTAGGAGAACGAGGCGCAGACCTGCCGGACGAACGCCTCGTCCTGCGCGGAAAGACGTGCCCCGTCTGCGGCGCGCAGTAGCCCCCGCAGCACCGGGAGCACCCCCACCAGCGTGGCGTACAGCGCGGCGTCCTGCGGGTGGCGTCCCCCCGTGGCGCGGTGAAGGTTGGTCAGGGTGTTGCCGACCACCGCATCCTCGAGGGCCTCCCGGTCGGCGAACACGCGTCCGGCGAGCGGGCGGTCCAACCGGTCGGGCCGTAGCCGGTCGGCCGGGTCGGGGACGGCGTGCCCGAGTGACGCGGAGACCGTTCGTGCCGTGACACCGGCAGTGCCCGCTGCCCAGGCGTCGGTGAGTTCGTGGACGCCTCCGGCATCCACCGCACACCTGCCGCGGTCGCCCAGGTCGGCCAGTGCCGTGTAGTGGGCGGCGGTGACCTCCGCAGACAGCAGCGTGCGCACCGCACCGTCGGCGAGCGCACCGTCCGGCGTCCGTGGCAGGCGTGCCACCGCGTCGGTGGTGAGGTAGCGGGGACTGCGCGGCGTCACACCCCCGGCGATCTTCGACCGGTACGGCACACCACGGCGGGACCCGACCCACAGCACCGGCTCCTCCCCGGAGGGCCGGTAGGTGGGCACCGGGCCGCCGTCGCGACGGTCGAACCGGCCACTGCGCCCTTCACTGAGCAGCATCATCAGGTCGATGAACGCCAGACCGAAACCACGCACCAGGACGTCCGCACCCGCCGGAACCCCGGTGAGGTCCTGGTCGGCGGTGTAGCCCGGCGGTGTGTAGCCCTGCGGTGTGTGGCCCTGCGGTGTGTGGCCTTGACCGGGAACCGCACCGGACCGGACGTCCAGATGCCCCTGGGCCAGGACGACGACGTCGGCGCGCAGCACCGTCCCGTCCTGCAGGGTGACCTGCCGGCCCGCGCCGGGACCGGGTACCGACACCTGCACCGCACGCGTGCGCCAGGTGCACACGGTGACGCACTCCGGCAACGCGTCGACCGCACGGGCGAAGGCGTCGCGCAGGTAGGACGCCACCTCCCGGCGCGGCAGGAACGCCCCCGGCGACCCGGACCAGTCGGCGAGCGTGGGGCCGGTCCCGTCCGGGTGCACGGTGATCTCGTCGGCGGTGTTGTTCATCCAGAGTTGACCGGGCTGGTCCGCCCGCCAGATCCGTCCGGCACCGCAGGGGTACGGGTCGACGACGTGCACGGTCAGCCGTCGGGAGCCGTCGAGTTCACCGGCCAGGGCCTGCAGCACCCCGGTGGCGCGCGGCCCCGCTCCGACCAGTACGACGGAGTCGACCGGGGGTCCGAGGTCCCTCACCGTGTTGCCCGGGAGTACCGGGAGGCCGCGGCGAGGACGTCGGCGGTGTCGGCGAGCCGCAGGACCTCGCCGGTGCCACCGTCGCCGGTGACGAACCGGTCACCGACGATCAGGACGCCGGACGCCTCCCCCGCCACCTCCCCGGCCGCCGTCACCGACGCCGGCTCGGCGACCGTCACCACCGTGGGCAGTTCGCCCTGTGGCGGGCGGGGCACGATCGACGGGCCCTTCACCGTGAACACCTCCCCCACCGAGTCCGTGACCTCGACGTCGACGTAGTGGACCTTGTCACGGTCGATGAAACGCGCGGTCGCCGCGTCACGGATCTCGGCGTCCGGTTCCCAGGACGTCCACAATCTGCGCACGGCGGAGACGATGTCCCCGAACTCACGCCACACACCGTCGGGCGAGGCGGGACGCCGGCCCACCAGCGCGGCGGACGTGGTGTCGGTCTGCACCGTCGGCGACCAGCCGGCGCGTCCCCTGCTGACGTGGTCGAGCGTGGCGGTGGACGTGGCGACGTGGAAGGGTTCGGTGTGGGTCAGCGGCACCTCCGGCACGATCCTCAGGTCCGTGGTCTGCCCGGCCAGCCAGGCGGCGACGGTGACCGCGTTCTGCCCGGAGGAGAAGTCGTCCTCGAGCAGCAGGATGTCGGTGGGACCTGCACCGTCTGCACCGCCTGCACCGTCGAGCGCGAGCGCCAGCGCGCGCAGCGCCGGGAGGTCGAGGGCGGCCTGCGGGGCCACCCGGATCACCACGGTCATGCCGGCACCTCCGCGTACTGGTGGTCGTAGGCGGGCAGGCCGAGGTTGCCGCGCAGGGTGTTGTCCGGGAACGTGTCCGGGTAGGACTCCCGGTACACGCCACGGTCCTGGAGTTCAGGGACCACACGGTCCACCACCCCGTCCAACCCGCCCGGCGAGAGGTGCGGAACCAGGATGAAGCCGTCCGCCGCTCGTGCCTGGGTCAGCTCGTCGAACTGCTCGGCGACCTGGTGTGGCGTCCCCACCAGCGTGCCGCCACGTCCGGACACCTCGGTGACGAGGTCGCGGATCGACAGGTCGCGCTCCCGTGCCAGCTCGCGCCACCGGTCGGCGACCGCGCGGGGGTCCTTGTCGTGGCGCACCCGACCGCGGGTGATGTCGGCGTTGCCGGTGTCGGGGTCCTGCTCCGGCAGGGGCCCGTCCGGGTCGAGGTGGGTGAGGTCGGTGCCCCAGACCTGTTCGAGGAAGGCGATCGCACCGGGCCCGGTGACCTGGCGACGCCGGACGTCCTCGTGGAGCTCCTGCGCCTCGGCGGCGGTGTCACCGAGGATGACGGAGATCCCGGGGTAGATCTTCAGGTCCCCGGCATCGCGTCCGACGGCGGCGAGACGCCGGTCGATGTCCTTCCGGAACTCCCGTCCCGCCTCTGCCTCGGAGTGTCGGGAGAAGATCACCTCCGCGTTGCGTGCGGCGAAGTCCCGCCCTTCAGGGGAGTCGCCCGCCTGGAAGATGACCGGGCTGACCTGGGGCGTCGTGGGCACCGGGAAGTGCCCGCGGACGTCGAAGAACTCCGAGGTGTGCGCGAAGGAGCCGTCGGCGCCGTGGTCGTGGGAGTGCCAGAGCGTCCTGGCCAGGGCGAGGAAGTCCTCGGCCCGACGGTAGCGGTCGGCGCCGTCGAGGAAGCCGCCGCGCCGGAAGTTCGCCCCGGTGAAGGCGTTGTGGGTGGTCACCAGGTTCCACGCCGCCCGTCCCCCGGACACCCGGTCCAGGGTGGCCAGTGTGCGGGCCAGGTCATAGGGCTCGTTGAAGGTGGAGGAGAAGGTCCCGGTCAACCCGATGTGCCCGGTGACCGCGGCGAGCCCGGCGAGCACCGTGGCGGTCTCGGGGCGTCCAACCACGTCCTGGTCGAAGATCCTGCCCTTGTGCTCCCGCAGCCTGAGTCCCTCGGCGAGGAAGAGGAAGTCGAAGAGGCCGCGTTCGGCGCTGCGGGCGAAGTGCTCGAAACTGTCGAAGTCGATGTGGGAGCCGGACTCGGGGTCGGACCAGACGGAGTGGTTGTTGACGCCCGGGAAGTGGGCGGCCAGGTGAACCTGGCGTTTCGTGGTGTTCGTGCTGTCAGACATGGTGGGGCTCCTTCCGGGGGATGCTGGGGGCCGCCGCGAGCAGCGCCCGGGTGACCTCGTCGGTCGGGTCGTCGAAGACCTGCGCCGTGGTTCCGTACTCGACCACCCGACCCGCCGCCATGACGGCGACCTCGTCGGCGATGGAGCGGACGACGGCGAGGTCGTGGCTGATGAACAGGTAGGTCAACCCCAGTTCGTCGCGCAGGTCCACCAGCAGGTCCAGGATGCGGGCCTGCACGGAGACGTCGAGGGCGGAGACCGGTTCGTCGAGGACGAGGAGTTCGGGGTCGACCGCCAGACCGCGGGCGAGGGCGACGCGTTGGCGCTGTCCACCGGACAGTTCGGACGGACGCCGGTCCACGGTGTCCCGTGGCAGGGCGACGAGGTCCAGCAGCTCCGCGACCCGCCGTCGACGCCAGGCGCGGTCGCCGATGCCGAATCCGTCGAGGGGCTCGGCGACGGACCGTCCGACGGTGAACCTGGGGTCGAGCGCCCCGGTGGGGTCCTGGTGGATCAGCCGTGCGCGTCGCGACAGGGCGACGGCGTCCCCGCCTTTCCGACCCCGGCTCCCCCTGCCGTCGAGCCTGCGGCCGAGCACCTCCGCGGCGCCGCCGTCGAACGGCTCGAGCCCGAGCAGGATCCGCGCGGTCGTTGACTTGCCCGACCCGGATTCACCGACGATACCCAGCGTGCTGCCGGAACGGACCGTGAGGTCGACGGCGTCGACCGCCGGGGCGGCTCCGGGGACGAACACCCTGGTAAGACCACTCGCCCTGATCACCGCCGGGGCGTCCGGACGTCGCAGCGGCGCCTCGGGGCGGGCCTCGGGTCGGGCCTCGGGGACGGCGGCGACGAGCTCCCGGGTGTAGGCGTGCCGCGGGGAGCTCAGCACGGTGGCCGTCTCCCCCTCCTCGACCACGCGGCCGTCCTTGAGGACCACGACGCGGTCCGCCCGGCCGTGGGCCACACCCAGGTCGTGGGTGATCAGCAGCAGGGCGGCGCCGGAATCCCGTACGCGGGCCTCCAGCAGGTCGAGGACCTTCTTCTGGACGGTGACGTCGAGGGCGGAGGTGGGTTCGTCGGCGACGACGAGCGCCGGGTCGCCGATCAGCGCCAGGGCGATGAGTACGCGTTGGCGTTGTCCACCGGAGAGCTGGTGCGGGTGGCGGCGCGCGTGCACCGCCGCGTCCAGGCCGACGTCGCGCAGGGCTTCGGCGGTCCGACGGACCGCGTCCCTGCGTCCCCCGCCGTGCAGGCGGAACGCCTCGGCGAGTTGGCTGCCGACCGTGCGCACGGGGTTGAGCCCCTCGCCGGCGTCCTGCGGGACGTAGCCGACGTGCGAACGGTGGAGCCTGTTCCACGCCGCCGGCCCTGCGGTGGAGACGTCGCGACCCAGGATGCGGTGGTGTGAGATCGTCACGGCGAGTCCGTCGGGACCGCCGGGGCCGTCCTGTGCCAGGCCCGCCGCAACGCGCGCGGTGGTGGACTTGCCGGACCCGGACTCGCCGATGAGGGCCACCGTCTCCCCCACCCCGACGGCCAGGTCGACGTCCGCGACGGCCGGGGAGTACCCGGCACGGGTGCGGTAGGTGGCGGTCAGGCCCGCCAGGTCGAGGGCCGGTGGCCGGGCCGTCTCAGGCGGGACGTGCCGGTTCTGATTCTGTTTGCTTGTCTCCGCCGGTCGGACGGACTCTTCGGGGTGTGCTTCGGGATGTAGTACGACGGTCATGGTGACCTCCTTGTGGTGGGGACGCCGCGCGGCGTGTCACCGCGTTGGCGAGGATGTTGACGGAGAGGACGGCGGCCGCGACGACGAGCCCCGGGAGCGTCGTCAGCCACCAGGCGCTGGAGAGGTAGCTGCGTCCGTCGGCGACGAGCAGCCCCCACTCCGGTGCCGGTGGTGATGCTCCCAGCCCGAGGAAGCTCAGTGCCGCCACGGCGAGCAGGGCGGAACCGAACTGGAGGATCGCCAGGCCCGCCAGGGGACCCAGGGCGTGCGGTGCCACGTGCCGGGAGAGGATCCGGGCGGACCCCACACCGTTGAGGCGGGCGGCCTCGACGAAGGCGCTCGTCCGCCACCGCAGCACCTCGCCGCGGGCGACGCGGGCGAACGTCGGCAGCGCCGCGACACCGACGGCCACGGCAACCTTTCCGGGGCCGAAGCCGAGCCCGGCGACCACCGCGATCGACAACAGCAGCCCGGGGACCGACTGCAGGACGTCGGTGCCGCGGGACAGGACGGTGTCGACGGCACCACCGGCGTATCCGGCGACCGCCCCCACCAGGCTTCCTGCGACGGCGCCGACCGCCACGGCGAGGGCTGCGGTGCCCAGCGAGCCGCGTGCGCCGTGGACGACCCGCCCCCACACGTCACGACCCAGGTGGTCGGTGCCGAAGGGGTGTTCGGTCCCCGGCGCCTGCAGCCGGTCGAGCGGCTGCCCGGTCAACGGGTCGGCGGAGGTGAACAGGCCCGGCACGAGGACCCAGGCGATCAGCACCAGGACGACCCCGGAAGCCGCCACAGAGGCCACCACAGGAGCCACCGCGGTGGCCGGGCGGGCGCGGGGGAGGTGTGCGGGGGCGGTCATGCGGTTGCCTTTCCGGTGGTCACGGCGGACGGGCGGGGTGCCCGGGCACCTGCGGTGCGTGGTTGGGCCGTCCTGGCGTCCACCAGCGGTCGCAGGAGGTCGGCGGCGACGACCACGGCCACGAAGACGGCCGAGGAGAACAGCACCACGCCCAGCACGACCGGGACGTCCTGCGAGGTCACCGCGGTGGTGAGCAGGCGCCCGACGCCGTTGCGGGTGAACACGGTCTCCACGACGACCGCGCCGCCGAGCAGTTCCCCGGTGAGCACGCCGGCGACGGAGAGCACCGGGCCCAGGGACGCCCGCAGGGCGTGTGTGACGGTCAGCCGCCACCGGGGGAACCCGGCGGCGCGGAAGGTGCCGATGAACTGTGAACGCCAGGTGGCGGTCAGGCTGCGCAGCAGGACCTGCGCCACGGTGGCGGCCACCGGGACCGCGAGGGTCAGTGCCGGCAGGACGGCACCGGTGACGCCGCCACCGCCGAGGGCCGGTACCCAGCCCAGGCGGAAGGAGAAGACCTGCAGCAGCAACAGGCCCACCCAGAACGTCGGCAGCGAGATCCCCAGTACTGGCAGGGCGGCGAGCAGCCCGGCCACCCGGGGCCGCCGGGTGTACACCGCCCCGACGGCGGTGAGGACCCCGACGCCGACCCCGATGACCAGGGCCGTGAGGGCGAGCAGGACGGTGCCGGGGACCGTCTGCGCCAGCTGCGTGGTCACGGCCTCACCGGTGAGGTAGGACGTCCCGAGGTCGCCGGTGAGCACGCCGCCGAGCGAGCGCAGGTACTGCGACGGCAGGGACCCGTCGAGCCCGTAGGCCGCGCGTAGTTCGGCGACCTGCTCCGGGGTGGCCTCGACCTGACCGGTTCCGCTGAGCATCGTGGTCACCGGGTCACCCGGCAGGACGTAGAGCAGCAGGAACGTCAGGGTGTACGCGGCCCACACCACGAGGGTGCCGTGGATGGTCCGGCGGACGATCTCACGGGCGTTCACGTCGGGTCCCCCTCGGTGACGGCGGTGCTCAACCAGGTGTCGTGGAGCTGCAGCCGACTGGACCCCTCGTACCGGAATCCGTGCACCTCAGGGGCGGTGGCGGAGATGCCGGAAAGCTCCGTGAGGGGGATCACGTGGCCTTGTTCGACGAGTTCGGTGGTGGTGTCGGCGACGATGTCGGCGCGTTCCCGGGGGTCCAGGGTGGTGAGGCTGCTCTCCAGCAGGTCGTCGGCGCGACCTGGTCCGCGGTTGTTGACGTTGCGGCCGGACGCGTCGAAGACGGTGCGCAGCACGTCCGGGTCCGACCTGGTCAGGTTGTAGAAGTCGATGTCGTTGGTGTCGGACTCCTGGTCGGCGGCGCTCTCGCTCATCGTCTGCCTGCGCAGCTGCAGGTCCACGCCGACGGCCCGGAGCTGCTGCTGCACGACCTCGAGGAACGGCGCGGTCTGCCAGTAGCCCACGGGGATCTCCAGGGCTTCGCCGTCGCGGGTGCGTGTCGAGGTGTCGTCGTCGCGCGTCCAGCCGGCCTCGTCGAGCAACGTCGACGCGGCCTCGGGGTCGTAGGTGAGCAGGTCGGACTGGTCGGTGTAGCCCGGGGTGGTGCTCGCCAGCACGGAGGTCGCCGGGTTCTGCCGTGAGGAGAGCACGGCGGTGAGTTCCTCACGGTTGATCGCCTTGTTCACCGCCTGCCGCACACGCACGTCCTGGAACGGTCCTGTCGACCAGTTGGGGAAGAAGGAGTAGTTCACCCCGGGGTTGGGCCGTTCGACCAGAGGGTAGCCGGACTGCTCCAGCAGCTCCTCGTCCTGGGGTTGTACGGCGGTGTCCACGTCGATCTGCCCGGAGGCGAGGCTGCCGTTTCGCACCCCCGCCTCCGGCACCACGGTGAACTCGATCCCGTCGAGGTAGGCGGGCCCGGCGTGGTCGGCCAGGGAGGACGGCCAGTCGTAGTCGTCGTTGCGTTCCAGGGTGGCGTTGGCGGAGGCGTTGAAGTCCGTGAGGGAGAAGGGACCGGTGCCGACCAGGTCCCCGGTGCACCGTTGTTCCGGTGTCTTCCCGAAGGTCGCCGGGGAGTAGAAACCCAGGGTCATCGTGAAGCTGGCCTGCAGGAACTGTGCGTTCGGTCGTGCGAAGCGCACGGTGACGGTGTGCGGGTCCGGGGTGTCGACCCCCTCGAGTCCGGCGAGGTAGGTCGACCCGAGGGAGGACTTCGCGCCGAGGTCCACGATCTGCCTGAAGTTCTCCTTGACCGAGGCGGAGGTGAAGGCGGTGCCGTCCTGGAACGTCACCCCGTCGCGGAGGTGGAAGGTGAATTCGGTGGAGTCGTCGTTGATGTCCCAGGAGGTGGCGAGCCAGGGGACGATCTCCCCGGTCTCGGGGTCCTGGTCGGTCAACGAGTCCGTGATCTGCCGGGACACGTTCAGGGCCGTGTTGTTGCCGACCTGTTGGCCGTCCGCGCACTTGATGTCGGTGTCGAAGGCCGCCCGGAGCGTCCCGCCGCTGATCGGTGGACCGTCGTAGTCGTCTCCGTGGTCGGCGCCTGCCTGGCCACAGGCCACGAGGGCCCCGTTGACGAGGACGGACGACAGGAGCACCGCGCCGGTGATGAGGAGGGGCCTTCGTGTAGACCGAGCTGTCTGCATGACGGGTCACGCTAGCGGGCGGAGACGGGCCGGGGAAACACCTCGATTCCCGACGAATGGAAATAACCCGACCCCCTGAACCCCACGGGTCTCAACGGGACTCGACGAGACCCGACATTCCGGGCAGTGGAACATGCCACAATGGTCCCCATGACAGAGGAGAGCCACGGCACCACCGCCACCACCGGCCCCGCCGACCTCGGCAGTGCGGTCGACACCGCCCGCGGACGCCTCGACGACGGCGCGGACGGTACCGCCAGCATTGTCGCGCGCACCCGCGCCCACTTCGCCCGCCTCGCCGACCCCCTCTCCCCCACCGCCGTACCGTCCCACCCGGCAGGAGCAGACGGTACAGCCGGCACGCCCGTACCACCACCGGCCGTAGACCCGGCGATGCTGCGCCGCGCAGCACTCTACGCCGCCGACGGACTCGTCGGCGACAGTGCGGAGTTCACCGAGGAGTGCACCTTCCACCTCGCCACGCTGGGCCGTGACCTGCGCAAGTACGGGGTGACGACCGCCCACTACGGGGCCGCCGCGGAGGCCGCCGGCCGGGCGGTGTGCGAGGCCTTCGACGTGCCCTACCCGGGCGCGGACCTGACCTACCGTCGCGCCGAGGAGCTCGGCATCCCCGACGGACTGACCGAGCTCCTGCAGGCCGTGGACAACGCGGTGCGCATCGTCGCGCTCGGGGCGGTGGAGGACGACGAGGCCGGCGTGCCCGCCAGCATCACCGCCGAGGTCCTGGAGGTCGTGCCGCGCACCCCGCAGGTCACGGTGGTGCGACTGCAGGCGTCGTCGCCGCAGACCGGCTGGCCGGGGCAGAGCCTGGAGGTCCGCACCCCGTCCGACCCGGACGTCTGGCACCAGTTCGCCTCCACGCTGCCGCCGAACGACGCCGGCTACCTGGAGTTCCACTGCCCCGGGCTCACCGCGCACGTCGGCGAGACCTGGGTCGTCGCCAACCCGGCCGGCGGGCTGGGCGTGCCCACCGGGCAGGACGCCCCGGACGCCGTGGCCATGGTCGCCCTCGGCGCCGGCCTCGCCGCGCTGCGCGCCCTCGTACTGGACGTCTCGGCGATGGACGACTCACCGCCGGTGCACCTGTTCTGGGGCGTGGATCACTCCCGCGACCTGCACGGACTGACCGACCTTCGCGGTCTGGCGCAGGGCTTCCCGTGGTTGACGTTCACTCCGCTGGTCGCCGACGAGGGCGACCCCGGCGCCGCCGCGGCGGCCGCCGACGATCCGGTCACCCACCGTCCCGGCACCCTCGTGCTGGTCTCCGGGGAGGACGTCGCGGGCGTCCGCGACGCGGTCGGCGTCCTCACGCGTGCCGGCGTGGACGCCGAGCAGATCATCGCGGAACCGTGAGCGGCGAACCGTGAGCGCCGGGACGTCCTCCATCGTCACGGCCGGGGCGACGAACCCGCCGACGAGCTGGCCGGCGCACAGCCACGACTCCCACGAGCTGGTGTGGGCGCGCCGTGGGGCGATGATCACCCGCGCACACGACCGCATCTTCGCCGTGCCCGAGGGCCGCGGCATCTGGTTGCCCGCCGGCACCGAGCACTCCGGCGAGGTCACCTCGGGCGTCACCCTCTACGGCACCCTGTTCGCGCCCGACCGCACGCCCGGCGACTTCACCGCGCCCGCCCAGGTCACGGTGGTGGTGATGACCCCGGTGCTGGAGTTGCTGCTGACGTACCTCGGCCAGGACACGCTGAGCGACGCCGCACGTGGCCGCGCCGAAGCCGTCGTCTTCGACGTCCTGCACCCCACCGACACCCCGCTGGACCTGCCGGTCCCCGACGACCCGCGTATCGCCCCGGTGGTGCGCGCGCTGCTGGAGAACCCCGGCGACCACTCCGGACTGGACGTGTGGGCCAGGCGCCTGGGCACCAGCGAACGCACCGTGACCCGGGCCTTCCGCGAGTCCACCGGCCTGCCGTTCGGACGCTGGCGCATGACGCTGCGTATCCAGCGCGCCCTGACCCTGCTCGGCGACGGGACGCCGGTGCAGGACGTGGCGGTACAGCCCGGCTACGCGCAGACCAACACCTTCATCGACACCTTCCGCCGCACGATGGGCACCACGCCCGGCACGCACCTCCCCGCGAGCACGTCCGGCGCGTCCGGCATGTCCGAAAACCAGGATCGAATGTCCTGAAAACGAGATTGCGGACACGGGTTACGTTCCCCTACGCTTCTTGAGGTTAGGCTAAAGAAGCCACCGGAACCCCACCTCCCGAAGGACCCCAGCACCCCCATGTCCCCTGCCACTGAAGACGGCCCTGAGACAGGCACAGAGACAGGCCCCGAGACAGGCACTGACGACGCCCGGACCCTGGCAGGCGACGACCTCACCCTCGGCTACGGCCGCTCCACGGTGGTCCACGGGGTCTCGGTCACCCTCGAGCCCGGCACGGTCACCGCGCTCGTCGGCCCGAACGGTTCCGGCAAGTCCACGCTGCTGCGCTCCCTGGCACGCCTGCACCCGGTCGATCAGGGCAGCGTCCGGCTCGGCGACGGTGAGACCGCCCGCGACGTCCACCTGCTCAGCCCCCGCGAGTTCGCCACCCGCGTCACCCTCTTCTCCCAGTCGCGTCCCACCCCGGACGGGCTGAGCGTGCGCGAGGTCGTCAGCTTCGGACGCCACCCGCACCGGCGTCGCTTCGCCGGGCTCGGCGCCGAGGACGTCGCCGCCGTCGACCACGCCCTGCAGGTCACGGGCATGGCCGACAAGGCCGACCGCAGCGCCGGCGAACTCTCCGGCGGCGAGGTCCAGCGCGCCTGGCTGGCCGCCTGCCTCGCCCAGGACACCGGCGTGGTCCTGCTCGACGAGCCCACCAACCACCTCGACCTGCGCTTCCAGACCGAGATCCTCGACCTCGTCCGCGACCTCGCGGACGGGGCCGACGGCACCGGCGGCACTAGCGGCGACCAGCCCGTCACCATCGGCGTCGTCCTGCACGACCTCGACCACGCCCTGCGCGTCGCCGACCGGCTCGTCCTGCTCGCCGGCGGCCGCGTGCTGGCCACCGGGCCACCGCAGGACGTCCTGACCGCCGACAACATCGCCGCCGCCTACGACATCCCCGTCGACGTCGGTGTGGACCCCCGCACCGGCCGCCTGCGCATCGACCCCATCGGACGACACGCCGACCGCGGACGCGTCCGCACCACCCCCTGAAAGGACCACCATGCACCTCCCGAGAAGCCGCCGCTTCCCCGCCCGATTCCCGGCCCGATTCCCGGCGACAGCCACCGCGCTCACCGCCGCCGTCGCCACCGCGACGCTCACCCTCGCCGCCTGCGGCACCACCGACACAGGCTCGTCCGACGGTGACTCCGAGGCACCGACCTCCAACGCCGAGGGCTGCGACGCCGACGTCGAGACCAGCACCGACCCGGTGTCGATGACCGACGGCCTGGGCCGCACCGTGGAACTCGACAAGCCCGCCAGCCGCGTCGCCGTGCTGGAGTGGCAGGAGATCGAGGACGCGATCAGCCTCTGCGTCGACCCCGTCGCCGTGGCGTCCCCCGACGACTACGGCACCTACGTCAGCGCCGAGGCCCTGCCGGACGACGTCGTCAACGCCGGTGAGCGCGGTGAACCCGACCTCGACGCCATCTACGGCGCCGACCCCGACCTCATCATCGTCGAGGCCTACAGCGAGGACGACGCCGTGCTCACCCAGCTCGAGGACCGCGACGTGCCCGTCCTGGCCGTCACCGGCGCGGACGCCGAGGACCAGATCGGCACCGTGAAGAACACCCTGTCCATGATCGGTGAGGCCACCGGGCGTTCCGCGCGTGCCGAGGAGGTCAACCAGGAGTTCGACGACCACCTCGCCGCCGCCCGCGAGGAGCTGGCCGACACCGTGGCCACCCTCGAGGACCGCGACCAGACCGACTTCCTCTACTTCGACGGCTGGGTCGAGAGCGGCAACCTCACCATCCGCCCCTACACCAGCGGCGCGCTGATGACGCAGCTCGGCGAGGAGCTCGGCATGACCTCGGCCTGGACCGACGACGTCAACGAGTCCTACGGTGACGGCGGCGTCGACCCGGCGTACGGCCTGGCCCAGACCGACATCGAGGGCCTCACCGCCGTCGGCGACGCCAACCTGTTCTACACCGGCTCCCAGGGCGGCGCGGACGACTACGTCGCCGCCATGACGTCCAACCCGATCTGGAACAACCTCTCCGCCGTGGAGGAGGACCACACCTACGAGTTCCCCAACGACCTGTGGGCCGCCGGCGGACCGCGCTCCTGCATCCAGCTGATCGACGCCTTCGTCGAGGCCGTCAAGGCCGTCGAGGCTGCCTCCGACGCAGAGTGACACGGCAGGTGACCCGCGGCAGGACGCACGCCGCACCGCTCGTCGCGCCACTGGCGCTCATCGTCGCGCTCGTCGTGGCGATCACCGTCGTCGGACTGTGGCACCTCACCCAGGGCACCTCCGGACTGGGCATGCGTGAGCTGGTGCTCTACGCCGTCGGCCACCCGGACGCCCCGCAGAGCGTCAACGGTGTGCCGGTGGACAGCGTGCTGTCGGGTTCGCGGGTGCCACGCCTGCTCGCCGGGATCACCGTCGGATTCGCCCTGGGTGTCGCCGGCATCCTGCTGCAGTCGGTGACCCGCAACCAGCTGGCCTCCCCCGACACCCTCGCGGTCACCGCCGGCTCCTACGTGGCACTGACCGCGGTGGCGGCGTTCGGTCTCACCGTGCCGTTCTGGGCGTCCGGCCTGGTCGCCTTCTGCGGTGGCCTGGCCAGCGCGGCCCTGGTGCTCAGCCTCACCGGCGCCGGCTCCGGACGCGGCGGGGCCACCGGCACCACGAAACTCATCCTCGCCGGCTCGGCGATCGCCATGGCGCTCGACGCGGTCACCGGCATGCTGCTGATCCTGTTCAAGCAGAACACCACCGGCCTGTTCGCCTGGGGTTCCGGCTCCCTGTCACAGCTCAGCGTGGACGCCTCCGCCCGCGCCGTCCCGGTCATCGTGGCGGTGCTGCTCGCCGCCGTGCTGCTGTCGCGGCGTCTGGACGTCCTGTCCCTCGGCGACGACGACACCGCCACCACCCTCGGTGTGCCGGTGCGCGCCACGCGCACCATCGCCGTGGTGCTCGCCGTCCTGCTCACCGCCCTGTCCGTGACCGTCGCCGGGCCGCTGGGCTTCATCGGGCTCGGCGCGCCCGTGCTCGCCCGCCTGCTGTCGACGAAGGTGCCCGGACTGCGCCGCCATGCCGTGCTCATCCCGGTGACCGGGCTGGTCGGCGCCCTGATCGTCCTGCTCGCCGACGCACTGCTGCGCGCCGTGCTCGGCGCCGAACAGGCCGCGTCCATCCCCACCGGCATCCCCACCGCCCTGCTCGGCGCGGTGGTGATCGTGGTGCTGGCGATGCGCATGCGTGACCAGGGCGTGGTGCGCGCCGCGCGCGCCAACGCCGGTGCCCGCGGCGGGACGTCCACCCCCGCCCAGGCACGACGACGCTTCCTCGTCGTCCTGGTCGCCGCCGTGGTCCTGCTCGTCGCCGCGGTGGTCTACGGACTGCTCGCCGGCAGCCTGTGGCTGCGCCTCGGTGACATCGCCCTGTGGCTGCGCGACGCCGCCCCCGGACTCGTCGGCGGTGCCCTGGACACCCGCGCCCCGCGCGTGACCGCCGCAGTGCTGGCCGGTGCCGCCCTCGGCGTGGCGGGCACCGTGGTGCAGGGCACCGTGCGCAACCCGCTGGCCGAACCCGGGCTGCTCGGCATCACCGCCGGCGCGGGCCTGGGCGCGGTCATCGCCACCACCATGCTGCCCGGCTCCGGACGCACCGTGCTGGTGGCCCTCGCCGTGACCACCGGCCTGGCGACGTTCGCCCTGGTCGCTGCCCTGTCGTGGCGTGGTGGCCTGCTGCCCGACCGTTTCGTGCTCATCGGCATCGGCTGCGGCTACGGGATCTCCTCGGTGACCACCTTCCTGCTGCTGCGCGCCAACCCCTACGACACCCCGCGCATCTTCACCTGGCTGTCCGGCACCACCTACGGCAGGACGTTCCCCGACGTGGTGCCCGTCGCCGTGGTGCTGCTGCTCACCCTGCCGGTGCTGCTGGCCATGCGCCGGCAGATCGACCTGATGTCCGTCGACGAGGACACCCCGCGCATCCTCGGCGTGCCCGTGGAACGCACCCGCCTGGGCCTGCTGACCCTGGCCGCCGTGCTCGCCGCGGTGAGCGTGGTGGCCGTCGGTGTCGTCGGCTTCGTGGGCCTGGTCGCCCCGCACCTGGCCCGCTCCCTGGTGGGAGGACGCCACGGGCGCGTCCTGCCGGTGGCGATGGTGCTCGGCGCGGCGATGGTCTGCCTCGCCGACGGGTTGGGCCGCTCCGTGATCGCGCCGGCCCAGATCCCCGCCGGCCTGATGATCGCCCTCGTCGGCGCGCCGTACTTCGTGTGGCTGCTGCGCCGCACGTGAGGAAGGGCGGGGCGCCGCCGGTGCCGCCCGCTACTCGCCGGCGGCACCGGCCTTCCCGATCTCGCGGTCCTGCCGGTGCCCCTTGAGCACGGGCAGGCCCTTGCGGACCTTCTCCACGTGGTTCGGGTCGATGTCGACCATGAGGATCTGGGCGACGTAGCCGGTCTCCGCCAGGCGCGCCCCGCCCGGGCTGACGATCACGGAGTGGCCGATGCCCGTCGGCCCGTCGTTCTGCCCGTAACGGTCCGGGGAACCGGGACGCGCCTGACCGGCGGCGACCACGTAGCTGGTGGTGTCCAGCGCGCGGGCGGCGGTGAGCGTGCGCCACTGGTCGAGCTTGCCCGGCCCGTCCGTCCACGCCGTGGGCACCACCATCACCGAGGCGCCGGCCTCCGCCAGGGCGTAGAAGTGCCCGGGGAAGCGGATGTCGTAGCAGGTAGCCAGGCCGATGGTCACGCCGTTGACGTCGTAGGTGACCCGGCGGGTGCCGGGCTTGACGGTGTCGGACTCCCGGTAGCCGAAGGCGTCGAAGGTGTGGATCTTGTGGTAGTGCTCGGTTCCCCCGGGACCGGTGATGAGCAGGGTGTTGTGCACGCGGCGGAACTTGTTCGCCTCACCGGAGCCCTCCACCGGGTCGGTCTGCAACTCACCGGACGGCAGGCGGTACACGGTGTCGGCCGGGGTGAACATGCCGACCACGGCGGTGGTCCCGGCGTCCTTCGCGGCCTTCTCCACGGCGCGGGCGAACGGGCCGTCCAGCGGTTGGGCGATGATGTCGAGGCGTCCCGCGTCGAAGGGGAACATCGCAGCCTCAGGGAAGACCACCAGGTCAGCACCATTCTCGGCGGACCCGGCGATATAGGATCTGATTTTCTCGAGGTTCTTGTCGACGTCCGGCACGGAGTTCATCTGGATGACGGCGATGCGCATGCTGCCAAGGGTACGTCACCGACCTAGGATTGTCGGGTGAGCTCCTCTCCCGCCGAACGTTCCCCGGCCAGCGTCCTGGGCGCGCTGCGCAGCCCGAAACTGCTCACCGTCGAGGTCCTCGGCGGGTTGGTGACCGCGTTCGCCCTGATCCCGGAGTCGTTGAGTTTCGCCATCGTGGCGGGCCTGGACCCGATGATGGGCCTCTACGCGGCCTTCACCATGGCGTGCGTGACCGCGGTGCTGGGCGGACGCCCGGGCATGGTGTCCGGCGCGGCGGGTTCGATCGCCCTGGTCGTCTTCCCCGTCGCCCGCGACCACGGGGTGGAGTACCTGCTGGCCACGGTGATCCTCGGCGGTGTACTGCAGATGGTCATGGGTGCGCTCGGGGTGGCGAAGCTGATGCGGTTCATCCCGCGGTCGGTGATGGTGGGTTTCGTGGACGCGCTGGCGATCCTGATCTTCTCCGCGCAACTGCAGCACCTCTTCGACGTGCCGTGGCTGGTCTACCCGCTCACGGCCGTGGGCCTGCTGGTGATTATCGGCTTCCCACGGTTGACCTCGAAGTTCCCCGCGCCGTTGGCGTCGATCCTGCTGATCACGCTGGCGGTGGTGGTCTTCGGCTGGGACGTGCCGACGGTGGGTGACCAGGGCGAACTGCCGTCGTCGTTCCCCGGCTTCGGGGTGCCGGACGTGCCGTTGTCGATGGGGACGCTGGGGATCATCGCCCCGTACGCGGTGGCGTTGGCGCTGGTGGGGCTGCTGGAGTCGTTGTTGACGGCGAAGCTGGTCGACGACCTCACGGACACCCACTCCGACAAGACCCGCGAGTCACTGGGCCAGGGTGTGGCGAACGTGGTCACCGGTTTCTTCGGCGGCATGGGCGGTTGCGCGATGATCGGCCAGACGATGATCAACGTGAAGCAGGCCGGTGCGCGCACCCGGGTGAGTTCCTTCCTGGCCGGGGCGTTTCTGATCGTGTTGTCGGTGTCGCTGTCGGACGTGGTGGGGCGCATCCCGATGGCGGCGTTGGTGGCGGTGATGCTGGTGGTGGCGTTCACCACCTTCGACTGGAACAGTGTGCGCACTCTACGGGTGATGCCGGTCTCCGAGACGGTGGTGCTGCTGGTCACGGTGGTGTCCACGGTGCTGACGGACAACCTGGCCGTCGGGGTGATTCTGGGTGTGCTCACCGCGATGGTGGCCTTCGCCCGGCGCGTGGCGCACCTGACGCGCGTCGAGCGGGTCGGGGACACCGGTGCCGGCCGCTACCGGGTGACGGGCCAGCTGTTCTTCGCCTCGTCGAATGACCTGGTGTACCAGTTCGACTACGCCGGCGACCCGGCACAGGTCACGGTGGACTTCACCGACGCCACGGTGTGGGACTCCTCCACGGTGGCCGCGCTGCAGGGCGTGCGTGAGCAGTACGAACGCCGCGGCAAGTCGGTGACGTTCACGGGATTGGACGCCACGAGCCGCGCCTACGTGGAGCGGTTGGAGGGCCGTCTCGGCTGAGCGTGCCCCGGGTCGGTCGCCGAAGGTTTATCCACAGCCCTGCGGGGTCGGAGGTGAAACCTGACGAAAGTTGTCCACAGCTTTCCCGCCCCTGGGGACCACGCTTCCCCACGACCACCGCCGCGTCGTACTCTCCTGGGACCGCAGGCAGCACCGCACCAGCGCATCAGCCCAGGAGGCACCATGACCGTGTTCGGCATCGACCTGTCCCAGGTCAGAACCACCTCACAGGCGTTGGACGCCGAGGCGTCCGCGGTGGCCGGCGCCGCGCGCGCCGTCGCCGGCTCGCTGCCCGCGGCGTCCTGCCTGCCCGGGGGCCGGACGTTCGCCGCCCTGGCGGCGGGCACCACGCGGGTCGCCGAGGCCGTCGACGGGGAGTCGGTGGTGGTGGACGTCATCGCCACCGACCTGCTGACCTTCGCCGGGGTGGTCGGCACCGCCGAGCAGGACGCCGCGAGGTCCCTCTCCGGTACGGCGGGAGCGCGCTGATGGACATGCAGGAGTTGGCCGACGCCCCGCTGGAGCAGGCGGCCGCCACCGCCCGGCAGTGGGCCACGGCGTCCGGGCAGATGCGCGAGGCAGCTGGCGCGGTGCGCGGGCACGGCCGGTTGCCGGGCTGGTCGGGTGGTGCGGCCGAGGCGATGGGCCACCGTATCGACAGTTGCGCCAACCGGGTCCTGGCGTCCTGCATCGCCGCGCACTGGGTGGGGGTCGTGCTGGGCCACCACGCCACCCTGCTCGCCGCGGCGCGCAATCAGGCCGCGCCCGTGCTGGGGATGGCGCGAACCTTCCGGATGCGCGTTTCGGCGGACGGCACAGTAACCCCGCCGGCGCCCTTACCTCCGCTACTCACTCTGGCCGCGGCGTGGTCGATGGTCCTGCACGCCTGCCGGATGCTCACCGACGCCCTGGACACCGCGACCGCCGCCGTCGTCGAGGCGGCGAGCGCAGTGGGTCAGGCCCCGACAGTCACGGCGGTGGACCGTACGGCGCTGGACGCCGCGACGGTGGCCGAACTCGTCGACCCGGCCGCCGCGCAGGCCGCCGCCGCGGCGGTGACCATGCCCTCCGGCCTGGCCGTCCCGCTGGACGCCGCCACCGAGGACTCCCTGCGTCAGGCGGTCGGCGCCGCGCGCCGGGAGCTGGCCTTACGCGGCCTGGACCCGGACGCCGTCGGGGTCACGGTGCAGGAACTCGACGGGCAGCCGGTGGTCGTCGTCGGCGACCTGCACACCGCACCGAAGGTCACCACGCTGGTCAGCGGCGTCGGATCGTCCGGCGACGGGGCACTGCCGGGTTCCGCGGGGAACGCCGGACGCATCGGCGGCACAGGCCACGCCGTCGTCGCCTGGCACGGCTACCGGGCGCCGGCGGACCTGGGGCAGGGACTGAACCCGTCCTACGCCGGGGTCGGTGCACCAGCACTGCGTGGGGCGCAGTCGGCGCTGCGCGAACGCTCCGCCGACGGTGCCGAGCTGCAGGTCGTGGCGCACAGCTACGGCACCACCCTGCTCGGCGCGGCGGCACGCGACCCGTCCACCCCACTGGATGCCGACACCATCCACCTGCTCGGCAGCCCCGGCACCGGGGTCCGCGACACCGGGGAGCTGCACGTCGACGCCCTGGACGGGCACGCCGAGGTCCACGCCTGGCGCGCGCCGGGAGACCTGATCGGGGCGACGACGGGCGCCAACGGCGGGGTGCACGGCCGCGACCCGACGTCCGCGGGGTTCGGGGCGGACACCGTCAACGGTGCACCGGCGGGGCAGCAGGACGGGTGGGCCGGACGTATCCTGGGCCGCATGACCGACGGTTACCTGTGGACGCAGGGCGAGTGGGACTCGCACAGCAGCTACCTCGCCGACGACCTCGTGCTGGAGCAGGTCCGGTAGATGGGCGCGGACGCGGGACCACCGGTGGAGAGCTACGAGGTGGTCGTCCTCGGTGCGGGGCAGGCCGGGCTCGCCGCCGCCCACGCCCTGGTCCGCAAGGGCTACACCCCCGGCGGGGACCTGCTCGTGCTCGACGGCAACGACGGGCCCGGCGGTGCGTGGCGTCACCGGTGGGACTCGTTGACGTTGGGCCGCGCCCACGGTATCGCCGACCTGCCGGGCATGCCGATGCCACGACCGGACGAGGGTGTGCCGGCGTCCTCCCTGGTCGCCGACTACTACGGCAACTACGAGGAGGCCTTCGACCTGAGGGTGCGGCGCCCGGCGCGGGTCATCCGTGTCGAGGACGAGGAGGGCGGTGAGGGTGGTGAAAGTGGCCCGCTGACCTTGACCGTGGTGCTGGACGGGCGGTGCACCCGCATCACCACCCGCCTGCTCATCAACGCCACCGGCACGTGGACTCACCCCTACATCCCCTACGTCCCCGGCATCGAGCGTTTCGCCGGACGGCAGCTGCACACCGCGGACTACCATCGTCGCGAGGACTTCGCCGGCGAGAAGGTGCTGGTCGTCGGCGGTGGGCTCAGTGCGGTGCAGTTCCTGCTGGAACTCGCGCCGGGATCCGGTAGCGCCGGCAGTGCGCTGTCGACGGTGTGGGCCACGCGCCGTCCGCCGAACTTCGTGGACTACACCTTCGACAACTCGAAGGCCTCCTGGGGCCGGGACGTGGAACGTCACGTGCGCGAGGACACCGAGCACGGGCGGCGTCCGGCCTCGGTGGTGGCCAACACCGGTATCCCGGCGTTGCCCGAGTACCTGGCGGGTGTGGCAGACGGGACGCTGGTCTCCCGCGGCATGTTCACCCGCATCAACGAGCACTCGGTGACCTTCGGTGGTGCTGGTGGCGCAGACGGTGGCGGCAGTGAAGGCACGGCCGGCCTGGTCCAGCCGGACAGTTGGAGTCCCTTCCCCGACGGGCACGAGGAGGCGGTGGACGTGATCTTCTGGAACACCGGTTTCCGCCCGGCGTTGACCCATCTCGCCCCACTGCACCTGCGCGAACCCGGCGGTGGGATCACCGTGACCAACGAGGTGGAGGTGGTGCGCGACGACCGGGTGCTGCTCGCCGGCTACGGGTCGACGGCCTCGACGGTAGGCGCGAACCGTGCCGGGCGTCTCGCCGGGCAGGTCGCCGCGCGGCGCCTGGCGGGGTAGGCGCCGACCCTTGCACCGTCCGCACCCGCAGGCATATAGTTGACGTGTCAACTCCTTCCCTCCTCCAGGAGACACCATGAAGGCATTCGGCATCCTCAGCTTCGGCCACTACGACCTCGCCGCGTCCGGGGCGTCCACCCCGGGCCGCGGCATGCCCGGCGCGAAGGAGAACATCCGCAACGCCGTGGACATCGCCGTCGGCGCCGACGAGATCGGTGTCAACGGCGCGTACTGGCGGGTGCACCACTTCGCCCCGCAGCACGCCGCCCCGATGCCGATCCTCTCCGCCGCGGCCGCCCGCACCAGCCGCATCGAGGTCGGCACCGGCGTGATCGACCTACGCTACGAGAACCCGTTGCACCTGGCCGAGGAAGCCGCCCAGCTCGACCTCCTCGCCGACGGACGGGTCGCCCTCGGCGTCTCCCGGGGATCACCCGAACCCGTCGACCGTGGCTACGCCGAGTTCGGCTACGTCCCCGAGCCGGACGACCCCAAGGGGGCGGCCATGGCACGGCAGAAGTTCGACCGTTTCATGTCCGCCGTGGACGGTGAAGGCATCGCCACCTCACTCCCCCTCGACGAGCAGTACCCACGCATGTACCAGCCGAACGTGCAGGTCCCGGTGATGCCGAACTCCCCGACGCTGCGCCGGCACGTCTGGTGGGGTGCGGGCTCACGCGACACCGCGGTGTGGGCCGCACAGCAGGGTGTGAACCTCATGAGCTCCACGCTGCTCACCGAGGCCAACGGCGAGGAGTTCGCCGACCTGCAGGCCGACCAGCTGCGACTGTTCCGCACCGCGTGGAAGGAGGCCGGCCACACCTGGACGCCGCGGACCTCGGTGTCCCGATCGATCTTCCCGATCCTCTCGGAGACCGACCGGCGCATGTTCGGTTCCGGCGACTCCGGAGGCGTGGGGTACATCGACGACAGCACCGCCACCTTCGGACGCACCTACGCCGACGAGCCCGACAAACTGGTCGAGGCGTTGAAGAACGACGCCGCGGTGATGGAGGCCGACACCCTGATGCTCACCATCCCCAGCCAGCTGGGCGTGGACGCCAACCTGCGGATCCTCTCCGCCTTCGCCGAGCACGTCGCCCCGGAACTCGGCTGGCAGCCCAACACCGCCGGCCCGGTCACCGGCTACCCGCTCTGAGCCGACCGCGATAGGTGACTCCCGGTGACCTCGACCGTCATGAAGACGCTGTTCGCGTCCTCGCCGTAGTCACCGAACGGGGCACACTCCAGGAACCCCGACCTGCGGTAGAGCCTTCGGGCCGGTGCGAAGAAGTCCCCGCTCCCGGTCTCCAACGACACCCGCCCCACGCCTCTCCGTCCTGCATCAGCGAGCGCATGTCCAAGCAGCTTGGCGGCGATCCCCTCACCGCGCCGGGCGGGATCGGTCCGCATGCTCTTGAGCTCCTCATGGCCCACGCCCACCGGCGCAAGCGCCACCGAGCCGACCACACCATGACCACGGTCGTCGCTGACGGCGACCCACACCCTCACCCCGGGAGCCTTCAGTTCAGCCAGACCCAGCGCATGCTGACTCTCGACAGGAGCTGTCGGAGCCAGATCCCGCAGGTGTTCACCGATGAATTGCACGACACGTGGGTCGTCGAGGTCCGCCGCGGAGATGCTGTACACCGGGCCGACGATACCTCCACGCCCCTGTACTCCACACCGAGCACAGCATCCCCCCCGGTCCCGTAGGATCACGATCACCCCAAGGACTGGAGTCACGGTATGCCGAAGACAACCACGTACACGATCACCGCGCTGGGCGACGCCGACGCCGGGGAAGTCATGACCCTCCAGCGCGCCGCCTACGTCACAGAGGCTCGGGCACACCAGGATCTCGACCTGCCACCACTGACCCAGACCCTCGACGAGCTACGCACCGAACTGGCCGCCCCGGACGTCGCCGCACTCGGCGTCCGGTACAACGGACGCCTGATCGGAGCTGTGCGACTTCGTCGGATCGGTTCCACCGTTGAGTTGGGACGCCTGACCGTGGTTCCTGACATGCAGGGAAAGGGGGTCGGGAGCTTCCTGCTCGACGAGGCAGAGACGGCGTTCCCCCACGCCCTGGAGATGCGGCTCTTCACCGGCGAACACTCGACGGCAAACATCCGCCTGTACGAGCGCAGCGGGTACGTCGAGACGGCTCGCACGCTTGTCGGGGACTATTCACTCATCCACCTCTCCAAGAGGCTCTCCTAGCTTTCCGGTGCTTTCCGGTGCTTTCCGGTGCCTTCCGGTGCCTTCCGGTACCTTCCAGCCTCTCGAGAGCTCCCGGCCCACGGGAGGTAACCTCAGGGAATGCTGCGCATCGCGACCGCCAACGTCAACGGCATCCGCGCCACCCACCGACGTGGTTTCGGCGACTGGTTGGCCGGACGCGACTGCGACGTCGTCGCCCTCCAGGAGGTCCGCGCCCAGGCCGACAAAGTGCCGGACGCCGCCTTCGGCGACTACCACGTCGCCCTGGAGACCGGCTCCATCGCAGGACGCAACGGCGTCGCCGTACTCACCCGCCGCCCGCCGGTGGCCGTTCGCACGTGGAGCGGTTCGGCACTGCGCGGCACCCCGCACTGCACTGCCGCTGACCTCCGGGACATCCCCGCGGACGACCGGGTGCCGCTGGCGAGGAAGCTACGGCCCTTCACCACCCAGGGCCGCTACATCGAGGTCGATCTCGCCGATGCCCCGGTCACCATCGCGTGCCTCTACCTGCCCAAAGGTGGGCTCCCTGCGGAGCTGCAACGCCCCGGGCGAATGCGTGAGGCACCGGACGGCGGTGCCCGCTACGACCGG
Organism: Corynebacterium sp. AOP40-4SA-5; assembly: GCF_052377355.1. Classification (NCBI taxonomy): domain Bacteria; kingdom Bacillati; phylum Actinomycetota; class Actinomycetes; order Mycobacteriales; family Corynebacteriaceae; genus Corynebacterium; species Corynebacterium sp. AOP40-4SA-5. The sequence goes on along the minus strand of NZ_JBQSWS010000004.1, from coordinate 131,895 downwards.
AAGATGGGGTTCCTGGCGGGGTTCGCCCGCTACCTCACACTCACCCGGCGCGCCGCGATGGCCGACGGCAGGGAGTTCCTGCTGATGGGTGACCTCAACATCGCGCACACCAGGCAGGACCTCGCGGCGTGGCGTCGGAACCAGCAGAACGACGGTTTCCTCCCGGAGGAACGCGAGTGGTTCGGCCAACAGCTCTCGGCCCGCACACTGGTGGACGTCGTCCGCCGGTTGCACCCGGACGAGGACGGCCCGTACTCGTGGTGGTCGTGGGCCGGCCAGTCCTTCGCGAAGGATGCGGGATGGCGCCTCGACTACCACCTGGCGTCGCCGCGCCTGGCCCGCGCCGCGGTCACCACGCAGGTCGACCGTGACTTCCGCGGGGTCCGGCTCTCCGACCACTCACCGGTGGTCGTGGACTACGACCTGGGGTGATCCCGGTCAACAAGTGTCGCTATGAGTCAGCTCCGTCCATGTCCGTGCTCTCGGGTAGAACTTGAGGGCATGAACTCCCCCGCCTCCTCCGGTACCGACCTGCACACGACCTCCACCCGGCGTCACGGGCACACCGTGCGCGAGCACGTGCTCACCGCACCGCTCGTCCACGGCGGTACCGACCCCCGCACCATCGACATCTACGCCCGCGAGTACGTCCCGGACGGCGGTGAGGACCGCCCCGCCCTGCTCTTCCTGCAGGGCGGCCCCGGCCACGGCTCGCCGCGCCCTGTCGCCAACGGGGACGGAGGCGTGCTGTCCGGCTGGCTCGGCGAGGCGCTCAAGAACTACCGGGTGATCCTGTTCGACCAGCGCGGCACCGGCCGCTCCACCCCGGTCGACGTCGCCGCACCCGAAGCCCTCGGCCCCACACCCCACGACCAGGCCGAATACCTCACCCACCTGCGCGCCGACAGCATCGTGGAGGACGCCGAACTGCTACGCCACGCCCTCGGCGAGCAGCCGTGGACACTGCTCGGGCAGTCCTTCGGCGGTTTCTGCATCACCACCTACCTCTCCTTCCGCCCCGAGGGCGTCCGCGAGGCGTTCTTCACCGGCGGCCTGCCGGGCTACGTCGGTGCCCCGCACACCAGCGTCGACGACATCTACCGGGCGACCTTCGCCAAGACCGCCGTGCGCAACGAGCGTTTCTACGAGCGCTTCCCCTGGGCCGCCGACCGTGTCGCCGAGATCTGCCGGCACCTGGACGACACGGAGGAGACGCTGCCCACCGGGGAACGTCTGACGTCCCGCCGTTTCCGCACCGTGGGCATGAACCTGGGCCGCACCGGTGGCTTCGACATGCTCGCATACCTGCTGGAGGACCCCTTCCGCGCGGTGCCCGGCGGCCCGGGCATCGCGGGACGTCGCCGGCTGCGCACCCCCTTCCTCACCGAACTCGCCGGTCACCTCTCCGTGTCGGACGCACCGCTGTACGCGGTGGTCCACGAGACGATCTACGGCATCGACACCGCGACGAACTGGGCCGCCGACCGCATCCGCGAGGAGGTCCCCGGCTTCGCCGAGAACGCAGGACGCACCGACGGTGACACCGACGCTCCGCTCTACCTCACCGCGGAGCACTTCTTCCCCTGGCAGTTCGACGAGGACCCCGCGCTGCGCCCGTGGAAGGCCGTCGCCGACCTGCTCGCCGCGAAGGACGACTGGACGCCCCTGTACGACGCCGCGCAGCTGCGCCGCACCGAGGTCCCGACCGCCGCCGCGGTGTACCTCGACGACATCTTCGTCCCCTTCGAACTGTCCATGGAGACCGCCGCCACGATCCGTGGCCTGCGCCCCCACGTGACCAACCGGTGGGAGCACAACGGGATCAGCCAGGACGGTGCCGCCATCCTGCGCCACCTGCGTGCGCTGACCAGCGACCACTGACCACCTGGAGCGACGTCCCTCCCCGGCCACCACCTCGCACCGCATTCGTGTGCACCACGGCACTCGGGATACTCTGACTCCCCGTGACTGACACCTCCGCCGACCCCGGCCTCTCCGCCGACCCCGACACCCGGGGGTCCACAGCCCGCAGGGACACCGTCCGCCTGCCGACGCTGGTCTCGCTCATCGTCGGCTCCTGCGTGGGTGCCGGCATCTTCGCCCTGCCCCAGAACATCTCCGCCGTCGCCTCACCCGGCGCCGCGGTCATCGGCTGGGTCGTCACCGGCATCGGCATGCTGTGCATCGCCTTCGTCTTCCAGGCTCTGGCGCACCGCAAACCCAACCTCGACTCCGGGGTGTACAGCTACGTCCGCGGCGGACTCGGCGACTTCGTCGGCTTCGCCTCCGGCTGGGGCTACTGGTTGGGCAGCATCATCGCCCAGGTCGGCTACGCCACCCTCTTCTTCGGCTCACTCGGCCACTTCCTCCCCCTGTTCTCCGACGGGCAGTCACTCGTGCAGGCGTTCTTCGTCTCCGGACTGAACTGGGTGATCTTCCTGGCCCTGTCCCGCGGCGTGCACCAGGCCGCGGTACTCAACGTGGTCACCACCGCGGCGAAGCTGCTGCCGATCCTCGCCTTCCTCGGCATCGTCGCCTTCGCCGGGTTCCACACCGAGGTCTTCACCGCCGACTTCTGGGGCTCCGCCGAGACCTTCGGAGACAACGCCGACCAGGCGTCCAGCCTGTCCGACCAGGTCAAGGGCATGATGCTGTTCACCGTGTGGGCGTTCATCGGTGTCGAGGGCGCGTCAACGTACTCGCGCCGCGCACGCCGCCGCAAGGACGTCTCACTGGCCACCCTGCTCGGATTCCTCACCGTCTTCCTGCTGCTGGTGATGGTGAGCTTCCTGTCCTACGGTGTCGCCCCGCGCGAGGAACTCGCCGCGATGGGCGACAACTCCATGGCCGAGGTGCTCGAACTCGTCGTCGGCCCGTGGGGGGCCGGGCTGGTGTCGATCGGCCTGTGCATCTCAGTGCTGGGCGCCTACGTCTCCTGGCAGATGCTGTGCGCCGAACCGATCACCCTGATGGCGCAGGACGGTCTGCTGCCCCGCAAACTCGGCTACATCAACCACCGCGGCGCCCCGGTGGTCGCCCAGCTGTTCTCCGCGGTGGTCATCCAGCTGTTCATCGTGGTGTTCTACCTCAACGAGTCCGCCTACACCACGATGGTGCAGCTCGCGACGTCGTTGTACCTGATCCCCTACCTGTTCTCCGCGCTGTACCTAGTGTTCCTGTGCACCCGCGGCGCCGGATTGTCGCACCCGGACGCCGGTACGAAGTTCGACCTCTCCGGCCCCTCGGTCGACCGCCGGACCAACCGCGTCCACCTGCTCACCGGCGTGCTGGCGCTGGTCTACTCGCTGTGGCTGTTCTACGCCGCGGACGTGAAGTACGTGCTCATGGGCATGGTGCTGATCGTGCCGGGCATGATCGCCTACGTGGTGACCCGTCGCCGCGCCGGCGGCCGGGTGTTCAACGCCTTCGAGTGGGTCATCGCCACCGGGGTCTCGGTGGCGGCGATCGTCGCGATCGTGCTCATCGCGCAGGGGACGCTGAGCCTGTAACTGCCCCGCTGTACGATGCGTGCATGCCTCACGACCCCGCACGCCAGCACCGTTTCGCCCAGGTCGACGTCTTCTCCGCCGAGCCCTACCGCGGCAACCCGGTCGCCGTGATCCTCGACGCCGACGACCTCGACGACGAGCAGATGCAGCGCATCGCCTGCTGGACGAACCTTTCCGAGACCACCTTCGTCCTCTCCCCGTCCACCCCGGATCCGGCGCAGGACGCACCGGCACCGCAGGCCGACTACCGGGTGCGCATCTTCACGCCAGAAGGCGAGCTCCCCTTCGCCGGACACCCCACCCTCGGCACCGCGCACGCCTGGCTCGAAGTCGGCGGCGAGCCGCACCAGGACGACGTGATCATCCAGGAGTGCGCCGCCGGCCTGGTGGAGGTCCACCGCAATCCCGGCACCGGCGCACTGTCCTTCACCGCCCCGCCGACGACCCGCACCGGGCCGCTGGAGGAGGAACACCTCGCCCGGATCAGCGAGGCGCTGCGGATCGACCGGTCGCTGATCGTCGACCACCAGTGGGCCGACAACGGCCCCGGGTGGGCGGCGGTGCAGCTGCCCCACGCGCAGGACGTCCTGGACCTGCGTCCGGACTTCAGCGCCCACCCCGACCTGAAGGTCGGCGTCTTCGGCCTCTACCCGGACGGTGCGGCGTGCCGACTGGAGATCCGCGCCTTCGTGCCCGGCGCCGCCGGTGCGGAGGACCCGGTCACCGGGTCGCTCAACGCCTCGGTCGGCCAGTGGTTGCTGCGCAGCGGGAAGATCACCGAGGCCTACACCGCCGCCCAGGGCACCGTCCTGGGCCGCACGGGACGCATCAGCGTCACCCCGGTCGGGTCAGGACGCAACGTCCTGGTCGGTGGCGCCACGACCACCCTGTTCCACGGTCACGCGGAATTCCCCCAGCCTCAGCCCTGACGGCCGTCGGACCCGTTGCCGCCGCGCCCGTCGCGACCGTCACGGCCATCCCGTCCCCGGCGTCGGCGCTGCTCCCACAGGACCACCGCGGTGGAACGCGGGACGTGGACGATCTCGCCACGGCGGCGCCCGCCGCCGGAGCGTCCCGCCTCGTCGGCGTCGTGCTCGGCGGCGGCGAGGCGGACCTGCAGCACGTCCACCTCGTCACGCAGGTCACGGACCTTGTTTTGCAGGCCGATGATCGCCTTGATGCCGGCGAGGTTCACACCCTCGTCGTGGCTGAGCCGCTGGATCTCCAGGAGCTGCTCGATGTCGTCGCGCGAGTAGCGCCGCCCCCCGCCGCTGGTGCGCTCCGGGGAGACCAGCCCCAACCTGTCGTAGGTGCGCAGCGTCTGCGCGTGCATGCCCGTGATCTCCGCGGCGACGGAGATCACGAACACCTCCCGGGGCTCACCCGGGACGTCTCCGTTCCTGTCACTCATCTTCAACCACCAACTGTCCGTCAGTTCCCGGACCAGCCCGCACGGGGGTCGAAACCGGTCCGCTTCTCTTCCTCAGCGTAGTGACGCAACGCACTCGCCGCGCCCTCGTCGAGATTCTTCGGCACCGCGACCTTCACCGTCACCAACAGGTCGCCGGACGCGCCATTGCGCTTGGTCACGCCGCGGCCGCGCACGCGCAGCGTGGTGCCGTCCGCCGTCCCAGCTGGGATCTTTACCCGCACGCGGGTGTCCAGGGTCGGCACGGTGACCGCCCCGCCGAGGGCGAGCTCGGTGAAGCTGACCGGCACGGTCATCTTCAGGTCGTCGCCGTTGCGGGTGAACAGCTTGTCCGCGCGCACGTGCACGGTGACGAAGAGGTCACCGGACGGACGCCCACGCTCACCGGCCTCACCCTGCCCGGCGAGGCGGACCTTCTGGCCGTCCACCACACCGGCGGGCACGCGCACGGTGATCGTGCGGGTACGGGTCACCCGGCCTGACCCGCTGCAGTCGGCACACGGGTCCTCGATACGGGTACCGGTGCCGTTGCAGTCCGGGCAGGGGCGGGAGAACCCGAACGCGCCGCGGTTCTCCGAGACGACCCCGGCACCCGAACAGGTGCCGCACCTCGCGCTCGAGGTCCCCGGCGTGGCGCCGGAGCCGTGGCAGGTCGTGCACGCCGCGGGGCTGGTCAGCCGGATCGGGACGGTGACGCCCTTCGTGGCCTCCCGGAAGTCCAGGGTAATCTCGGTCTCCACGTCCGCACCACGGGTGCGACGCTGGGTACGACCACCGCCACCACCGCCGGAGCCGCCGCCGAACATGTCGCCGAAGACGTCACCGAACCCACCTGCACCGCCACCGGATCCACCGGCACGGTTGAAGAGGTCACCGAGGTCGAAACCGCCGGTGCCGCCGGCACCGCCGCCGAACCCGCCGAAACCGCCGGACGTCCCGCCCGGGGTGCCGTACCCGCCGCCCGGCGCGCCGTAGCCGCCCGAGGCGACCATCTGCTTGAGCTCGTCGTACTCGGCGCGCTTGTCCTTGTCGCCGAGCACGGAGTAGGCCTCGGAGGCGGTCTTGAACCGGTTCTCCGCCGCGGTGTCGCCCGGGTGCGCGTCAGGGTGGTTCTCGCGCGCGAGCTTACGGTAGGCCTTTTTGATCTCGTCGGCCTCCGCGGTGGACGACACGCCGAGGTCGGCGTAGTAGTCCTTGTCGATCCACTCCTTCTGGGCCACCTGGTTCCTCTCTTCCTGGGTTCTGTCTCGGCTCTATTTCAGGGCCTGGCTGCCGCCGTGGGCCCCACAGGACCCCACGGGACCCGTCACATGAAACTTGAGCCTATCACGCTAAGGTCTATCTCCTGCATGCAACGCATGACGCGCAGCAGACATTCCCGGCTGTTAGGGTAAGTTCCCATGTTCTCCAGAGACGGCCGTAAGCGCCCCACACCGCGGCGGGTCGTCGACCCGGAGGCGCCGGACGCGATGTTCCCCCACCTGCCCCGGCACCGCGCCGACCTGCTGCGCGAGGAGACGATGCGCCGCCTGCACGCCGAAGGATACGACACCTCCTGGCGCCCCGACGGCTACATCGCCGCCACCCCCGCGACGGAGCCGGCAACGGGCACAGGGACAGAGCCGGACACACCCCCGTCACGCCGCCTCATCGGCCTCGACAACCTCTCCCTCCAGATCGCCGCCGCCCCGGGGTCCACCCCGGCCCAGGTCGTGGAGATGATCCACCACTTCCTCGGCACCGTGCTCACCGACATCGACGTCGACGGGCTGGACGAGGCGGAGTTCCTGCGCCAGCTCCGCGTCCGGCTGGTGTCCCGCAACACCCTTGACGCCGCGTCGGGCACCGTCGAGGACTCCTCCCGCGAGTTCACCGGCGACCTGCTGGTCTCCCTGGTCCTGGACACCCCGGACGCGGTCGTGACCCTCAACGACGACACACTCGCCGCCCACGGGACCGCCACCCGCGAACAGCTCGCCGACCTTTACCAGGCCGGCTACCGCAACACCTGGCAGGAGCTGCTCGACGCCGACGTCGAGGTCAACGAGGTGCGCGCCGAGGCCCGCCAGGAATCCCCCGCCGCACACTTCCACGTGGTGGAGTCCGACTCCTACTTCCTGGCCAGCGCACCGCTGTTCCTCGACGAACTGCTGCCACGCTGGCTGCCGGAGCTGGACGCCTCCGCCGGGGTGATGGTGACCGTGCCGCACCGTCACCTCATGCTCGTCCGCGAGGTCACCACCGGCCAGGACCTGCTCGACGGCATCAACACCATGACCTCCGTCGCCCTGGGCCAGTTGGCCGCGAACCCGGGACCGTTGACCGCGCGCCTGCACCTGGCGCACGAGGGGGAGTTCCGCGTGTTCACCAACGTCACCACCGGTGAGGACGGAGAACAGGTGCTGCAGGTCGAACCCGACGACTACCTGATGTCCCGGCTCGAGAGCGAGGACCAGGAGTAGTGAGCACCCAGAAGAACGGCATCAGCCGCCGCTCCTTCCTCATCGGTGGCGGCGTGCTCGGCGCCGGTGCCGTGGCCACCGTCGGCGGCGTCGCCGTGCTGCGCAACCGCGACGACGAGGCGTCCGGCCCGCCCCCGGCCGTGGATCCCGGACCGTTGCAGCTGCAGGTCGGCGACGCCGACCACCCCGGACGCGTCACCGTGCTGACCAGCGCCGGACGACAGCTCGTCCACTTCGACGGTTACCGGTTGTCGTCCTCCACCGGCACCCGCGGCGCCACCGTGGACGACCCGGGTGACGGCGCACCGTCCTCCGGGCCGGTGCGCGTGGAGTTCGAGGTCACCGACCCCGACTACACCGCCGCGGTCACCTACCGCGCCGACGGCGGGCGCGTCACCGCCGACTGGGAGTTCACCGTCCCGGGTGACGGTCTCGACGACTCCGACCGTGCCCTGTTGCGCGGTGGGCGGATCTACCGCACCCTCGTCGACGCCCGGGAGGACACCGAGTTCCACGTCCCCGCCACGAAATGGGTCCACGACACCGGCGGCGGCGTGCCCGTCCAGGAGCGCGTCACCGAGCTCAACTTCGTGGAGTGGGACGTCCCCGACACCACCGACGACGACCCGAAACGACTCTACGGCTGCATCACCACGCGCAACAGCATGTCGCGCAGTTCCTCGATGCTGCACGCCGCGCCGTCCGCCCCCGGCGACACAGGCTCCGATGACGGTGTGTGGCGCGCCCAGGTCGAGTTCCGCGCCGACACCACCGTCGGCACCGCCCGCCGCCTCGTCGACGACGGACGCACCCTGCTCGCCGGCGCGGTCCTCGGCGGCACCGGCCTGCCCGACCCCACCGTGGACGTGACCACCTCCGCCACCTACAACGTCTTCACCGACGACGGGCGCAGGACGTTCACCGTCGGGCTCGCCGGACGCTCCGCACGCAGCACCACGGTGCTCGAGGTCACCGCCCGCGACTTCGACGGCGCGGAGTTCCACCGCTCCCGCCACGAGGTCGCCATCCCGCAGGACGCCGCCTACGCCGACACCGCGGTCAACATCGACCTGCCCGGCCCGCGCTCCTGGTGCTCGGTGGAGGTCACCTGCGCCGACTCCTTCGCCCGCACCACCGCCGCGGTGTGGCCCGGTCACGACTTCGGCCCCGCCGACCAGTCCATCGTGGGTCTCGGCGGCTTCGCCTCCACCGCCTCCGCCGGCAGTTCCCAGGCAGACGGGCTGGAGTCCCGCAGTGCCGAGCGGGCGATGTGGCGCCGTCTGGGCATCCGCCACCTGCGCAACCCCTGGCTCACCGCCGAGGAGTCCGAGGACCTCGGCATCAACACCGGCTCCCAGCCCGGCGGTGCCCCCGGCAAGTTCGACGACGACGGTGACGGTGAGAGCAGCGGTGAGACCTTCACCGAGTGGGCCGGCAAGGCCCTCGACCGCGGGGAGGACGCCGGGGTGGAGCACTACGAACTGCTCAACGAGTGGAGCCTCTCCGACGCCGACACCGTGGAACTGGCCACCGAGTACACCGACCAGTGGCTCAAGCCCTTCCGCGCGGAGATGGACCGCCGCGGCACCGACGCCAAACTGCTGGCCATGCCCCTGGCCGGCTGGGACGCCGATTTCCTCGACACCATCCGCGACCGCGACGGCTGGGACCTGCTCGACGGCATCGCCGAACACGCCGGACGCGGCAACTACGTGGTCGACTACGACGGCGGCAAGTGGAACTTCCTCGGCCAGGTGCGCACCGCCCGCGCCTACCTCGACGGCCACGGTGCCGGCGACGGTGGGGACGCACCCAGCGAACTCTGGCTCACCGAGACCTACGCCTGCACCCGCCCCAACGCCTGGTGGTACGACGACGAGCGCACCGCCGCCGACTCCGTCCTGCTCACGCTCATGCTCGCCAAGGCCGAGGGCGTCACCGGCGTGCACTGGTTCCAGCTCACCGACGGGCTCTGGCACGACAAGTACGGGGTGAACCCCACCGAACCCGAGTACCACTACGGGCTCGTGCACGTGGACCGCTCCCCGAAGCCCGCCCTCCCCGCCTTCGCCTTCGCCGCCGAGATGCTCGACGGCGCGACCTTCCTCGGCTGGCTGGAGTCCCCCCACCCCGACCTGCGTGGACTGCGCTTCTCGCGTGACGACTCCACCTACTGGGTCCTGTGGAGCAGGCAGGACGGCTACCTCAACAACGCCGCCCACGGCACCGACAGCTACTTCCCCCACCCCGAGGCGTGGATCCGGCCGGACGCCTCGTCGCTGCAGGTCACCGTCCCCGGGGTGAAGACGGTGCGCGACGTGCTGGGTCGCGAGGGCGCCCGCGACGGCAGCACCGTCACCGTCACCGCGTCCCCCGTGGTCGTCACCGGTGACATCGACGCCGACCTCACCGGCCCCGAGGACGTCACCGGCGACATGTCCGTCGCCCTGCGCGAGGTCACCGTGCGCCGCGGTGACGAGAACGGACAGGACGCGCTGATCGTCGAGGGCGTCAACGACACCGACGGACGGCTCGTCCTGCGCGTACTCGGCCGCCAGGTCGACGGCGCCCTCGACGAGAAGACCGTCACCGTGCCCACCGGTGAGTTCTCCGAGACCGTGGACATGGGTGAGGCGATGCCCGAGGACTCCGAGAACCCGACCGCCACCACCGTCGGCGCCCGTGAGGCCCGCCCGCAGGTGCGCGTCCTGGCGCAGCGTCGGGAGAAGGTGCACGCCGACGCCGCCGAGGCGCAGGCCTACCGGGCGGAGTTCTACCGCACGGTGTGACCGCCCGGGCTGTTAGTGTTGGTGAACATGTTCCGCCGCGACCACAGGAGACACGCCCCGCGGAACTCCGGTGCCCACACCGCGCCCACGGCGCCCGACCGGATGTTCCCGCACCTGCCACGGCACCGCGCGGACTTCCTCCGGGACCAGACGATCCGCCTGCTCCACGAGGAAGGCTTCACCACCACCTGGCTGCCCGACGGACGCATCCGCGCCCGCGGCACCACCACCCTGACCGTCAGCCTGCACACCCTCTCCCTGCAGCTCGCCGACGCCGGGGCCCACGCCAACCTCTCCGAACTGCTGGAACTCATCCGCCGGCACGTCCGTGACGTCACCGACCTGGACGACGCGGGTGTGGAAGGTGGATCCGACACGGTCGGCGCGTCCGGCCCGTCCGGCGCCTCAACACTGACGGACGCGGAGTTCCTGCGCCGTCTGCGCGTCCGGCTCGCCCCACGCGACATCCTCGACGCGTTGGACGGCCCCGTCGACGACGCCTCCCGCGACTTCGCCGGCGACCTGTGCACCTCCCTCGTCCTCGACGGCCCCGACGCCGTGACCGTGCTCGACGACCCCGCCCTCGCCACCCACGGCACCGCCACCAGCACCGAGCTCGCCGACCTCCACCATGTGGCGCGCCGCAACACCTGGCAGGAACTCGCCGACGCCCGCGTCACCGTCACCCCGCTGCACGCACCCGTCCAGGACCGTGGCACCACCGCGCACCTCTGGACCGTGGAGTCCGACTCCTTCTTCCTCGCCAGCGCCCCACTGTTCCTCGACGAACTGCTGCCGAGCTGGGTGCCGGGGCTCGACGCCACCGACGGGGTGATCTTCGCCGTGCCGCACCGTCACCTGATGCTGGTACGCGGTGTCGACAGTGGCCAGGACCTGCTCGACGGCATCACCGCGATGTCCACCGTGGCCCTCGAACGCCACGGGTCGAACCCGGGCCCGCTGAGCCCCCGGCTGCACCTGCACCACGACGGTGCCACCGCCGCGTTCACCACCGTCACCACCGACCGACGCGGCCGTCGGACCGTGGGCATCCATCCGGACGCCCACCTCACCGCCCTCATCACCGGCAGGTAGGGGCCGTGCCGGGTCCCTGATGCTCCTGGGCCCCTCATGTCATCTGACTCATGCCCCAGGTAGGAAAACGGCCGAGAATCAGCCTGGGGCATGGCTCAGGTGACATCGGCCGGTACAGGCACAGCACGACGCGCGGCCCCGGGGCACCTTCATGTGGTGAAGGTGTCCCGGGGCCGCGCGTCGTGTCGATGAGGGGTGGGGCACGAGGCCCCTACGAGGCCCCTACGAGGCCCCTACGAGGCCCCTACGAGGCCCCGACCGGTCTACCGGTCCGCGATGACCACCATGGCGCTGCGCAGAACGCGGTCGCCGAGCCGGTAGCCCTTGCGCAGGACGGTACCGACCACGGTGTCGTCGCCGCTGGAGGTGTCCTGCACGGCCTCGTGCATCGACGGGTCGAACTCGTCGCCCTCGTTGCCGAAGGTCTCGACCTTCAGGCCGCCGAGCACGGAGTCCAACTTGTCAGCGACGGCCTTCAGCGGGCCGGTGAGGTCGCCGTGCTGCTCGGCGAGGTCCAGGTCGTCCCGGATCGGGAGCAGCGAAGACGCCACGTCCGCCTTCGCGGCCTCACCGATACCCACCCGGTCACGCTCGGTACGGCGACGGTAGTTCGCGTACTCGGCGTTGACGCGCTGCAGGTCGGCGGTGCGCTCGGCGAGCTGGGCCTCGGCGTCGGAGAGTTCCCCGGAGCCGTCGAGGTCGGCGTCGGCGGTGTCGGCGACACCGTCCTCGACATCACCGGCGAGAGCCTCGGTCGCCTCCTCGGCGGCCTCCTCCGCGTCCACCGTCTCGGCGTCGACGGTCACACCGTCGGCGTCCATGGATTCAGCGTCGATCACGGCATCCTCCTCAGGGGTCGTCTCGGCCATCTCCGGCGCCGTGTACTCCTCGTCGGTCGCGGCGGGGTCGCCGGGGTTGTCGGGCATGGTCACTTGGCATCATCCCCGGACTTGCCGTCGGTCTCGTCGTCGACGACCTCGGCGTCCACGACGTCGTCCTCGGCCTGAGCACCCTCGGCACCCTCGGCGCCTTCGGCGTTGGCGGCCTCGGCCTCGTAGATGGCCTTGCCCATCTCCTGGCTCTCGGCGGACAGCTTCTCGACGGCGTCCTTGATCGCCTCGATGTCGTCACCCTTGAGTGCCTCGTCGACGGCGGTCGCGGCTTCCTCGACCTTGGTCTTGGTCTCCTCGGAGACCTTGTCCTCGCTGTCGGAGAGGAACTTGCGGGTCTGGTAGGCCATCGACTCTGCCGAGTTGCGGACCTCCTGCTCCTCGCGGCGCTTCTTGTCCTCGTCGGCGTGGGCCTCGGCGTCCTTCACCATCTGGTCGATCTCCTCCTGGCTGAGGCCGGAGCCGTCCTGGATGGTGATGGAGGTTTCCTTGCCGGTGCCCTTGTCCTTGGCGGTGACGTGGACGATGCCGTTGGCGTCGATGTCGAAGGTGACCTCGATCTGCGGCACGCCGCGCGGGGCGGGTGCGATGCCGCCGAGCTCGAAGGAGCCGAGCAGCTTGTTCTGCTGGGCCATCTCGCGCTCACCCTGGAAGACCTGGATCTGCACGGAGGGCTGGGAGTCCTCTGCGGTGGTGAAGGTCTCCGACCGCTTGGTCGGGATGGTGGTGTTGCGCTCGATGAGCTTGGTCATCACGCCACCCTTGGTCTCGATACCGAGGGACAGCGGGGTGACGTCGAGCAGCAGCACGTCCTTGACCTCACCGCGCAGGACGCCGGCCTGCAGGGCGGCGCCGACGGCGACGACCTCGTCCGGGTTGACGCCCTTGTTGGGCTCCTTGCCGCCGGTGAGCTCCTTGACGAGCTCGGAGACGGCGGGCATGCGGGTCGAGCCACCGACGAGCACGACGTGGTCGATGTCGGCGAGCTTGAAGTCCGCGTCGCGCAGCACGGCCTCGAAGGGCTTCTTGGTGCGGTCCAGGAGGTCCTGGGTGATGCGCTGGAACTCGGTGCGGGTCAGGGTCTCGTCGAGGAACAGGGGGTTCTTGTCCTGGTCGACGGTGATGTAGGGAAGGTTGATGCTGGCCTGCTGGGAGCTGGACAGCTCGATCTTCGCCTTCTCGGCGGCCTCACGCAGACGCTGCAGGGCCATCTTGTCCTTGGACAGGTCGACGCCGTTGGCGGTCTTGAACTTCTCGACCAGCCAGTCGACGACGCGCTGGTCCCAGTCGTCGCCACCGAGCGAGTTGTCGCCGGAGGTGGCGCGCACCTCGACGACACCGTCGCCGATCTCCAGCAGGGAGACGTCGAAGGTACCGCCACCGAGGTCGAAGACCAGGATGGTCTGCTCGGCGTCGCCCTTCTCCAGGCCGTAGGCCAGGGCGGCCGCGGTGGGCTCGTTGACGATGCGCAGGACGTTCATGCCGGCGATCTGGCCGGCGTCCTTGGTGGCCTGACGCTGTGCGTCGTTGAAGTAGGCGGGCACGGTGATGACGGCGTCGGTGACGTCCTCACCGAGGTAGGCCTCGGCGTCCCTCTTGAGCTTCTGGAGGGTACGCGCGGAGATCTCCTGCGCGGTGTACTTCTTGCCGTCGATCTCGCTGGTGGTCCAGCTGTCGTCGCCGATGTGCCGCTTCACGGAGCGGATGGTGCGGTCGACGTTGGTGACCGCCTGGTTCTTCGCGGACTGCCCGACGAGCACCTCACCGTTCTTGGCGAAGGCGACGATCGACGGGGTGGTCCGGGAGCCCTCGGAGTTGGCGATGACCGTGGCCTCGCCGCCCTCGAGCACGCTGACGACCGAGTTCGTGGTTCCCAGGTCGATTCCAACTGCACGTCCCATGGTGACTTCCTCCTGCTGTTCTTGAGCTTGTTAAGTGAGCCGCGCTCAAGTCTGCACCTGACATTCCGAGGTGTCAACCTGAGTTGAGTGCTTGCGACTCAATGTCTGACATCCTGTACAACTCGCCGCACCGCAAAGTTGTTCCCGATCCGCTCAACTTTTTTCCACGGGCCTGTTTTGGGGCCCACCCCCGCTGCCCTAGGATCGACCCCCATGAGCCTGCAGATGCGCCTCCTCGCCGCCGCCCCCGGACTGCCCGGCCTCTCCGGTCTGGCCGGGGGCACGTCCTGGCGCTCGCCGGCGAAGGTCCGCGAACTCATGTCCACCCCGCGGACCTCCACCCCGGTCCCCCACGAGCTCTACCAGGTCAACCATGTCGTCCTGGACACGCTGACCACCGACGACGGGGACTTCGACACCTACTCCCTGGTGCCCGCGACCGACGCCCCGCGAGACACCCCGCTGGACATCTGCGTGTACGTGCACGGCGGCGGCTACGTGAACGGCCTGAGCGCCCGGCACTGGTCACTGGTCAGCGAGATCGCCGGCGCCGGGATGAAGGTCGTCGTCCCGGACTACGGGCTCGCCCCGGAGTTCGACGCCACCGCCGCCGCACGTCTGCTCGACGTGGTCGTGGACCGGGCCCTCGCCGAGGCCGGGACCTCGTGCCTGCGCGTCACCCTCGCTGCGGACTCCGCCGGCGCCGGACTCGCCCTGGGCTGGCTGATCGACCGGCAGGACCGGTCCGGGACCGCCGGCAGGATCGACCGGATCGCACTGATCAGCCCCTGGCTGGACGCCACCTGCCACAGCCCCGGCACCGACGACCTCGTCGACACCGACCCGTTGCTGCACCCGGACGCGCTACGCGTCGCCGGGGAGGCGTGGGGACGCCACGTGGGCGTCGACGACCCGCTGGTCAGCCCGCTCGCGGCGTCCGACGCCCAGCTGGGGACGCTACCCCCGGTCCGCGTGTGGAGCGGCACCCGTGACGTCCTGCACGCGGACGCGGTGCTGCTGGCGCAGCGCACCGGCTGCGAGGCCACCGTCGTGGACGGTGCACTGCACAACTACCCGCTGCTGCCCGTCCCCGAAGGCCGGGCGGGACGCGCCGAGATCCTGTCCTGGCTGGCCCCGTGAGCGGTGCCGGCGACACGTCCGACGCCGCCGTGGGTTAGTGAGACGGTCGACGGGGGCTAGAATGGACGCGACCGTTCCCCGCGCCGGTGCCACTCGGCACGTCGCAGAACCGTGTGACGAGACGAAGAGACCAGATGAGCAACCCCTCAGACCCCCACCGCCACCATGGTGACGACCTCCCGCGCGACACTGACGCGTTCGAGGACACCGAGTTCACCATGGGCGGCGATGCCGCCGGTTCCGGGAGTTCCGACGGCACCGACGGTTTCGCCGCCGAGATCGACGACTCCGGCGCGCGCGACGACTCCGACGAGAACACCGAGGTCATCGACGCCGAATCCGCCGAGGTGACCGACGACACCGGGGACGCCGGGGAGGCCGAGGCGCCCCTGGGGTCCACCAACGACCCCGAGGTCACCGGCATCATCCCCGTCGTGGACGACGAGCAGATCTCCGGCCACGAACTCAAGCACGCCCCGGGCGGGGACGCCGGCCCGAATGCCGGCCCAAGCACGGACGCGGGCTCCGACGAGGATTCCGCGACCAGCGTCCTCCCCCTGGCCGGTGTCGCCGGTGCGGCGGGAGCGGCTGGCGCCGCAGGGTCGGCAGGCGCGGCCAGCGCGTCGACCGGAACGTCGGGCGAAGCGTCAGCCGACGCCCCGACCACGTCCAGCGCAGCGTCCACCGGGACCGGAGAGTCGGCCGCGTCCGGCAGCGCCGCCGCGGCGTCCGGCACGGGGACCGGCAGCAGCAGTGGCGGCAGTGGTAGTGGCGACGGGACGTCCACGAAGAACTCCTCGCGCCCCTGGTACGGGCGCTTCCCCACCTGGGGGTGGATCCTCGTGATCGGCGGGGTGCTGTCCGTCGGCGGGGCGGCGACCGCCGTCGCCATGATGAACTCCGGCAGCGACCAGGAGCGCCAGTCGCCCTACAGCAGCGTGGAACCGAACTACCCCACCCGCGAGGCCTGGGACCCCAGCAGCCCGATCCCCACCGCGCAGCCGAACAGTGGCTCCGACTCCGGTTCCACCTACTACGAACCCGAGTACGACGAGCCCGACGAGTACTACTCCCCCTCCCCGGAGGAGTCCGAGGATTCCGCGCCGGCGTCACCGTCGTCGCAGGCACCGTCCTCCCCCTCTGAAAACTCCGGTGGCGGCAACAGCGGCAACAGCGGCAACAACGGGAACGGGAACGGGAACAACTCGGGGAACGGCAACAACTCCGGAAACAACTCCGGAAACGGGACCGGTACCGGGAACAACGGCGGCGGTACCGGCAATGGCACCGGTGGCGGCACCGACACCGGTGACGGCACCGACAACGGCGAGTCCGGCGGTGCCGGAACCGGCGGCGGGGAGTCAGGGGAGGACAGCCCCCAGTAGCGAGCCACCGGTTCCGCCGACCTTTTCGGCCGGATCGGTGCCCCAGTTCCGGTAGTCGGCTGTCACGGCGACAGGTGGACTGGCACAATTACTGGAATGAGCACTGAAGAGAACAACGCGCAGGGGCTCGGCGGATCCGGTCAACTCCGTCCGCTCGACCAGTCGACGAAGCTCCAGAACGTCCTGTACGAGATCCGTGGCCCGGTGAACTCCGAGGCCGAGCGGATGGAGGCCGACGGGCACCGGATCCTCAAGCTCAACACCGGTAACCCGGCAGCCTTCGGCTTCGACGCCCCGGACACGATCGTCCAGGACATGATCGCCGCCCTGCCGTTCGCCCAGGGCTACTCCCAGTCCAAGGGCATCCCCTCGGCACGTCGCGCCGTGGTCTCGCGCTACGAGGTCGTGCCCGGGTTCCCCAGCTTCGACATCGACGACGTCTTCATCGGCAACGGTGTCTCCGAGCTGATCACGATGACCACCCAGGCGCTGCTCAACGACGGCGACGAGGTGCTCATCCCCGCACCGGACTACCCCCTGTGGACTGCGGCGACGACCCTGTCCGGCGGCAAGCCCGTGCACTACCTCTGCGACGAGGAGGACGACTGGGCCCCCTCGATCGAGGACATCGAGTCGAAGATCACCGAGCGCACGAAGGCGATCGTGATCATCAACCCGAACAACCCCACCGGCGCGGTGTACAGCCGCGAGGTGGTGCAGAAGATCGTGAACATCGCCCGCGAGCACTCCCTGCTGCTGCTCTCCGACGAGATCTACGACAAGATCCTCTACGACGACGCCGTGCACGTGAACACCGCGTCGCTGGCCCCCGACCTGCTGTGCATCACCTTCAACGGCCTGTCGAAGGCCTACCGTGTCGCCGGCTACCGTGCCGGCTGGGCGGTGATCACCGGACCGAAGGAACACGCGAAGGGCTTCATCGAGGGGCTCACGCTGCTGGCGTCGACCCGTCTGTGCGCCAACGTGCCCGCCCAGTACGGCATCCAGGTCGCCCTGTCCGGACGCCAGTCCATCGACGACCTGGTGCTCCCCGGCGGCCGCCTGCTGGAGCAGCGCAACACCGCCTACACGAAGCTCAACGAGATCCCGGGCATCAGCGTGGTCAAGCCGATGGGTGCGCTGTACGCGTTCCCGAAGATCGACCCCGAGGTCCACGAGATCCACGACGACGAGCAGTTCATGTTCGACCTGCTGCGCTCGGAGAAGATCCAGATGGTGCAGGGCACGGGCATGAACTGGCCATCTCCGGACCACTTCCGGGTGGTCACCCTGCCGTGGAAGCAGGACCTCGCCGAGGCGATCGAGCGCCTGGGCAACTTCCTGTCCTCGTACCGGCAGTAGGACGCACCGAACGTGAACTCTCCAACCCGGGCGCCTCACCGCCCCAACCGGCTGCTCCGCATGCTGCGGGCCAGCCGGATCACCCGGCTCGGTGTGGTCGAGACCGTGCTCGCCGCATCGCTCATGGGTTTCGAGCTGATGGAGGCCCCCAGCCCCGCCTCGGCAGGAACGACGGGCTACGCGGTAGTCACCTTGGCGCTCATCGCCTGCGCCGCAAAGTTCCCGGTGGCAGTCTCGACGTTGTCCCTGCTGATGGTCCTGTCGTCCTTTCTGGTAGCTGATCTCCTTCCGCTGTACTCGGTCTTCTTCACGATGCTGATCGTGGAGATCGTCGCCGCCAGTGGCCAGATTTTGCTTGCGGTCTGCCTCACTTTCGCCCATTGGGTCCTCGCCGCGATCGATCCGGTGGCCCAGGCACTCATGACTGACATAGTCTCGCTCACGGTCGGTGGCATCATGCTCACCGCCGCTCTCCTGCTCGGATACACCCGCGACCGGCACCAACGTCAGCAGAAGAACATGCGGGCTTCGCTCGCCGAACAGGAGCGTGAACAGCGCCTCGAGCTGGCCCGCGAGCTGCACGATTCGGTGGCCACCTCGCTGACCAGCGTGGTGATGCAGGCCCAGGCGCTCACCCTGCTGCCCCCCGGCGAGGAGCACAACCATCGGCAGAGTCTGGAGAATATCTCCGAGTCTTCACGCGAAGCGTTGTCGAATCTCCGCACCATGCTGCAGTTGCTCAACGAGAAGCCGAACAGAGTGTCCTTCCGCACCCGCACCGCCAGTCCTCCCCTGGATGTCGCCGTCGGAAGGATCGAGCAGGAACTCGAGGCTCACTCGCTGCAACTCCGCGCGAGACTTCAACTGCCACCAGGCATAGCTGCGGTACTGAACGACCCTGCACCGGCGGAGTCAACCAAGGCCGATGCCGCCGCGTGGACAGACCGCGACACCGTCATCAAGGTCCTCACGGAGATGACGTCCAACGCGGCGAAGCACTCCTCTCCTCGCGCGACCATCCACCTGGAGTGCCGGGTCGATGGCGACGTGTTCGAAGTCAGTATGACGAACCCGACGCGACGCCCCACCCCGCCGGACGAATTGACGTCCGGGGGTATGGGGCTGGGTTCCATGCGAGCCCGAGCGACAAAGGCCGGGGGTACGTTGACCGCCCGACTTCACGGCGGGCGCACCGGTGATAGCACTGTTGAAGCCCCCGAGCTACCCGGAGCGGGGGGAGGGGAAACGTACTTCTGGCGTACAACCCTCAGACTGCCTATAGTTGTTACCAAATCTTGATAAACACCCCTCACCTCGATCCAAGGAGCACCTATGTCCCACTCGACACCACTGGGCCGCAAGCTCGTCCTGGCAGCCACCAGCGCGATCCTCACAGGCGGGTTGCTTTCCGGCGTGGCATCCGCAGACACCGCACTCCCCGAAGCTTCCACCACCTCGTCGTCAGCCGTATCCTCGGGCCTTTCCGGGTCGTGGACCGTTGACGCCAAGCGCGCCGCCTTCGACATCTTCAACTGCAAGTACCACCCGTACCACCCGTGGTGCCGCGGACGCTGAGACATATCACCAGCAATCTGTCTGACATGCACTCAAGCCCTGTCCGCCTACTGATCGTGGACGACGACCCACTCGTCCTCTCGTCGCTGCGCCTCTACTTCGGCTCGCCTGCGGGCGAGCAGATCGAGGTCGTCGGCGAGGCGTCCACAAGCCAAGGCGCACTCGAGATCCTCGACGCCTGCACCCCGGAGACCCCTGTCGACGTCGTCCTCGCCGACATCCACATGCCCGGTATGGACGGCGTGGAACTCCTGGGAAGAATCCAGGAGCTACCGGACCCCCCGGTCTTCGTGGCGATGACCGCTCTGGACGAGGAGGAGACGATGCTCTCCGTCCTCGCCCAGGGCGGGCGGGGTTACATTCTGAAGAGTTCACGTCCCGAGTTCATCATCGATACGGTGCTCGCCACCGTCGGCGGCGGAACTGTGGTCAGTCCACAGCCGGCGTCGAACCTGGTTCGGCACCTGTCCCAGGACTCCCCGGACAACTCGGCTCTGCAGGGCGCCAACCACGCGCCACCTGCAGCCGAGCCGCCCCGGTATCCGGGTGCCCCGACGCTCCCGCACCTGCCCGCCTCGGAGGAGCGCGTGCTGGCCCTGCTGTGCGTCGGCATGTCCAACGCGGAGATCAGCAGGAAGACCGGCCGGTCGTCCAGCATGGTGAAGAAGCAGGTCTCGCAGCTGCTGGGCCGGTTCGGGGCGTCGTCCCGCGTGCAGCTCGCCGTGCTGGCGACCGAGGCCGGATTCCGTCCGGACGACGTCCTACAGACACGGCAGTGAGCCCCCAGCGACACCGCACCGCGTTGCCATGATCCTTTAATGCTGGGTTCGTAGATTGAATATCAGCGCCTCCGGAGGTCGCTGAGACACCACAGTCACGGTGGTCACCGGAACCTACGCAGTGAAACGTCATCATCGCATAGACACGTCCCGGCGAAAGGACCCGTATACGGTAGCTGAGCATTCTCCTCTTGAAACGTCAGCACCTCGCCCCCGGCAGCAGCAATGCTCCCGGGGGCGAGGTGTGTGCGGAGAAGCTCTGGGGCTACTTCCGGAAGTTCAGGTACGCCTTCGACGGGGTGGGGCCGCGCTGCCCCTGGTACTTCGAGCCCAGGGGGCCGGAGCCGTAGGGAGCCTCCGCGGGGCTCGAGAGGTTGAACAGCGCCAGCTGCCCGATCTTCATGCCGGGATACAGGGCGATCGGCAGGTTCGCCGTGTTCGACAACTCCAGGGTGATGTGGCCGTTGAAGCCCGGGTCGACGAACCCGGCCGTCGAGTGGGTGAGCAGGCCGAGGCGCCCCAGGGACGACTTCCCCTCGAGCCGGGCCGCCAGGTTGTCCGGCACGGTGACGAACTCCAGCGTGGAGCCGAGGACGAACTCGCCGGGGTGCAGGATGAACGCCTCAGACTCCACTCCGCCGTCGTTGACGGGCACACCGTCCTCCCCCGTGCCGTCACCGACCTCGACGAGGGTGGTGAGGTCCTCCTGCGGGAGGCGCGGGTCGATGTGGGTGTACCGGGAGTTGTTGAACACCCGGAAGTAGCGGTCGAGACGTACGTCGATGCTCGACGGCTGGATCAGGGACGGGTCGAACGGGTCCAGGGCGAGGTCACCTGAACCGAGGGCTGCGCGGATGTCTCGGTCGGAAAGAAGCACGTCACTTACCCTAGCCGACCAGCAGGCACCCCGTTGTGCCACCCCGCCGCTGGGCTGTGTTAAAGTCGTCCGCAGTGCATGAGACAGCCCACCGTGCTGACCTCAGGCGCGATCGCCGATGTAGTTCAATGGTAGAACATCAGCTTCCCAAGCTGAATACGCGGGTTCGATTCCCGTCATCGGCTCCAGTACTTGACCTGCAGCAATGTTGGTTTTCGGGCGGGACCTACGGTGGCAAATGCCGCCCAAGGTCCCGCCTTTAGTCATTCTATCCGCGGACGCCGCCCCCGCCACGCCGCCGACAGAACTACCCCCACGCCCTCGAAGCGCTATGCCGCGGACTCCGCCGCCACGGGCGCGACCGCGGGGATCCACATGTCCTGCTCGATTCGCGCCGCGATACCGTCCGTGTGCGCCACTGCGACGTGCCACTGCCGGTCGAACGACCTGGCGAGGTTGACCCCCAACGCCCGCCAGTCCTGGACCGCCGCCCTCGCCGCCCCGTCGTCCAGATGCTCGCCGGTCACAATGATGTTCGAGTCAGGTACGACGATGATGTCGTACGGGTGGTGAAGTGGTGTTTTATCGGCCGCCGCCGGGTGTGCCATTGATTCTCCTGAATTCCTCGATGATGCCGTGCACCAGAGTAGCCTGCGCGTCGGACAGGCCCGTGGTGTCGATGCCCCCAACCGTACCGTCATTCGAACGTATATTCGAAACGTTGGGCCAATTTTCCCTCGGCACACCCGCCGCGTCCAGCACCTCATACGGCTTCGCCCCCACGACCGACGACAGGTGATACCACTCTGCCGGCGTCAGCTCCACGATCGACCCGCCCGGCCGCTCGCCGCGCTCCACGTACCGAATCCAGTTCCGGTCCTTGCGGCCCATGATCTCGACGACCTCCTCCTGCGTCATCGGCCGGGACCGCCTGGTGCGTGCCGCGTGGATGAGGCTGCCGGCCGCCTGGGCCTGCTCTCGCGTAGTCATGCCAGCAATCCTAGCGTGCGCGCACGCAGAATTTCCACCCTTATAAACGGTGCCTGACCTGCCAAAACCACCATTGCAGTCAACTTCACCACGCAATCAATGCGCGCCAAAATGCACGCATCACTTGCATCTCAATGCACGCGCCGCTAGCATGAAGGCCATGCACCACACACGATGGTGCACAAATACGCACCATGTTGCAGAAAGGACAACCACCATGAGTTCCGCCCTCCTCACCACCCGCCAGGCGGCCGACCATCTCGGAATCGGCGTAAACCACCTCCGCGCACTCGTCACCGCCGAGCGCATCCGAGGCTTCAAGCTCCCCGGCAAGGACGGCAAGGTCCGCCAGAACAGCCCCCTGCGCTATCGGATCGCCGACCTCGACGCCTACGCCGCAGAAGCCGAAGAGAGCTACGCCCGGCACCTCGCCAAGACCGCGTAAAGACCCGCACCCTCCGGGGGACTGCAATCCCATGTTCCGGCGGTACGGGCCACCACATCACTCAGTCCCCGAAAGGACACGAGATCATGCACACAGAATCATACCAGCAACAACCGTCGGGGCACATCCTTCCCGGCTCCGACGAGCACCGACGTCTCGTGACCGGCAGCAAGATCAGCGCGATCCTCGGCCTGTCGAAGTTCGAGACCCCTGCCGAGCTCTGGCACCGGATGCGCGGCGATGTGCCCCCGCAGGAATCCACCCCGGCGATGCGCCGCGGCCATAACCAGGAAGACAGCATCCTGTCCTGGTACTTCACGGAGATGCGCCCCGACCTCGAGCAGACCAGCGGCGAGCAGACGTTCACCCGCCCGGACCTTCCGTGGGCCGCGGCGAACCCGGACGCCGTCGCCACCGAGGACGCCCACTCCGTGTTCATCGACGCCAAGTCCATCGCCCGCGACGGCGGCGAGTGGGGCAAGCCGGGCACCGACCAGGTGCCGCTGTACTACGTCACTCAGATGATGTGGGCGATGCACATGACCCACGGTCCCGACGGCATGGGCGTGACGCGCACGTACATCGTCAAGCACGGTCCGTACGTTGACCAGTACGACGAGTACTTCGTGGACTACGACCCCACGCTCGCCGCGAAGATCGAGCAGCGCTGCTACGCCTTCCACCGGTCGCTCGCCGACGAGGACGGCTGCCCGCCGATCACCGACCGCGCCGGCACGCACCGCGTGTTCGCCAAGCTGCACCCGGACATCGTCCCGGACTCCGTGTGGGAGATCTCCCCCACCGTCGCCCGCGACTACCTGGCCGCCCGCGACCGCACGAAGGCCGCCCAGGCCGCCGAGGACGGCGCGAAGGCCCGCATCCTCACCGCGATGGGCACCGCGAAGACCGCGGTGTGCGGCGGGGTGAAGATCGGCTACCGCCGACCCACGAAGAACGGCGTGTCCTTCTACCCGCCGCAACGCCCCGTGGACGTCGCCGACCTCCCCGACGAGCAGGAGGACGCGGCATGAACCACCCCACCCACATACGCCAGCAACAACCCCAGGCGGGCCTGAACCCCGCCGCCCAGAAAGGCACCATGAACACCGAACTCGCCACCACTCACTCGGCCGACGCACTGCAGGAGAAGATGGACTGGTCCAAGGCCATGTCCTCCGGCACCCTCATCCCACAGCAGTACCGGCAGAACCCGGGCAACCTCCTGTTCGCCGCCGAGTACGCCGACAACCTCGGCATCGGCCGCATCCACGTCCTCACCTCCATCGCCGTCATCAACGGCCGCCCCTCCCCCTCCGCAGACCTCATGGCCGCGATGGTCCGCGCCCACGGCCACCGCCTCCGCGTCTGGGGTGACGACACCGAAGCGCACGCCGAGATCGTCCGCTCCGACGACCCTGACTTCACGTTCCGCGCCAACTGGGACGAGGCGAAGGCCCGCAAGGCCGGCCTGTGGGGCAACAAGGGCCCGTGGACGAACTACCCGGCCGCGATGCTCCGCGCCCGCGCCATCAGCGAGGTCGTCCGCATGGGCGCCCAGGACGTCATGGCCGGCGGTATCTACACCCCGGAGGAGCTCGGCGCGACGGTGAACGCCGAGGGTGAGGTGTTGGACGCCGGCCCGCAGCTCCAGCAGGCGCCGCGCCGTGAGGATCCTGCACCGGTGCGGTCGGAGTCTCCGGCGCAGTCCGCCGCGGACAGGCTCGGTAGCGCCCTTGGCGCCAGCCCGGCCGACGCCAAGACGGTGGAGGAATGGGCCGCCCTCGTCGACGCCGCGCAGACCCAGGACGAGCTCACCGCCTTGTCCCGCGACGCGCAGAAGAACCCCGCCTGGCAGGCGCAGATCAAGGCCAGGTTCACCACCCGGAAGAACCAGATCGCCGAGCAGGAAGCGATCGCCTCCCAGGTCGAAGACGTCGACGGCGAAATCGTCCAGGACGGAGACGCAGCATGACCGACAACCCGATCGACACCGCGACCAGCAGGGCTATTCGGGCTGACCGTTTCCAGCAAGTCCTCTACTCAACCCGGAAGATCCTGGAGGTCACCGAGAGCGAACTCGACGCCGTCACCGACACGCTGAAGGAGACCCGCGACCAGCTCCGCGACGCCGCCTACAAGCAGCACATGGCCGAGAACCGGGAAGCGATGTTCCGCAAGGACGTCGACCGGCTCGAAGTCGTCATCGACACCCACGAGAAGGAGGATGCGCAGGCGATCGACCTGCTGCGTAAGGCCCGCCAGACCATCGGCATCAACCCCGACGGAGCCCGCAACCTCATCGACCAGGCCGCCAACATCCTCAACCCGCCGAAGACCGACACTCCCGCACCGTTCTGAAAGGAGGATCCATGACTGCCACTCTCGACCCGCTGACCGCGCTGCAACAACCCATGTGCCGGCACGGCCGGTGCACCCGCCTCCCCCACCCCCACGCCGGCGGACTCTGCACCGCCCACGCCTACCCCGCCGGGGCCCTCCGCCACTACGTCGACGCCGCACCCGTAGCAGCACACATCCACGCCCTCAACGCCCCCGCCACCACCATCGCCCAAGCCGCCGGCGTATCCCACCAGGCCATCTACAACATCCGCGGCGGAGCAAGCCCCCGGGCCAAAGCCACCGTCGCCGAAGCCATCCTCGCCGTCACCCACGACGACCTCCCCGCCATCGGATACCGCCCCGCATGGCCCGCAGCACGCCGCATCCAGGCCCTCCGCGCCGCCGGCTGGCGACTCGACGAGCTCGCCGACCACACCGGCGTGCACAAGGAATCCCTCAGCGACATCAGCAAGAACCTCCCCGACCGCATCTTCGCCACCACAGACCAGGCCATCCGCCGCTGCTACCGGACACTCGGCCCCGCCATCAAACGCCCCGCCGTCTGGTCCGTCGCCCGACAGGGATGGCCCCTCCCCGCCGAATGGGACAACCCCGACAACCCCAACGAGAACCCCGCCATCAGCCGCGTCGCCTACGACAAGGACTACCTCCCCGTCCTCAACTACATCATCAACCACCACGGCGACCGGGCCGCCGCCGCCCGCGCACTCGGCACACACCAATCCACCATCTACCGCATCGCCGACGGCGAACGCACCCCCTCCCCCGACGTCCGCCAGAAACTCGCCGAACACTACATCCACCTCCACGGAGCCGCAGCATGAACCACCAACCCCTCGACAACTGCCTCGCCGCCGAAACCCGCGCCGGCCGTACCTGGGCCGACCGCGCCGAAGAAGCCATGGCCACGCTCGAACGACAGGGCACACCATTCACCGCCGACGACCTGCGTGACCTCATCGGCCCCGACCATGAACCGCACCACCCCAACGCCATCGGCGGCCTGTTCAACGCCCACCACCGCGCCGGCCTCATCCGCCAGGTCGGCTGGCACAACAGCACAGCACACAAGCGCAACGGCGGCAGCCACCGCCAGTGGATCGGCACCCACGCCGCGGAGGCCGGACAGTGACAACGACGAAGCGCAAGGCCATCAGCTTCGAAGTCCCCGTCAACACCTACGCGGACGTCGACATCGACATCGCAGACATGATCGAGATCCTAGAAGAGAACGGCTACTCCGTCATCGGCCCCGACCTTGCCGGCGACATCCCCGGCGGAATCTCCGGCGAAATCACAACCGAGATGCACGCCGCCAAAGACCCCAAAGTGAAACTCGCCTACCAATGGGTCCTCGACCTCCTCAAGTAGCCAATGACCACCCCGCACAACAACCGCGCCCCCACCTGAACCACCCGGCCTGACCCCACCGAAACGGGGTCAAACCCCTACCCCCAAAAACCTTGCACGCAAACAATGCAGGAGGCCCCATGAGCGACTACGCCGCCATCTACAGAAACATCTGGGACGACCCCCAATTCCTCAACCTCTCCACCCACGCCCAACTCCTCTACCTCACCGCCACCAGCCACCCCACCCTCAGCTACGCCGGCGTCCTCGACTGGCGCCCAAGCCGCCTCGCAGCCCTCTCCCCAACCTGGACGCCCGACGCCATCCGCACCGTCGCAGACGAACTCGAAGCCGCACTCTTCCTCATCATCGACCACGACACCGAAGAAGCCCTCGTACGCAGCTACCACCGCAACGACAACGCCATGAAACAACGCAACCTCGGTGTCACCATCAGCCGCGACATCACCCGCGTCGCATCACCCCACATCAAGAACTGCATCAGCGCCGAGTTGTGGCGCCTCCACGACGACCACCCCGAACTCAAAGGCTTCGAAGCAGCCCCACTCCGCGAATTCATGGACCGCCGCCCCGCACCAGTCGCCCCCAACCACCCTTTTGACCCCACCAATCAGGGTGCCAATGACCCTCCCATTCACCCCAGCGATGACCCCAGGATTGACCCTAGGATTCAGGGTGCGATTGACCCTCAAATCCTAGAAAATGAGGGTGCCATTGACCCTAGCCGTGGGTGTAGCAACGGGGGTAGCCCTACACCAAGCACCTACACCAAGCACCCACACCAGAGTGGTTACGGTGAGTGGGAACGTTCACTGGGCGCAGACGCGAGCCCGAGCGAGCCCCCGGAGGATGATTCCCCGGATTCGGCGGACGCTTCGCGCCGCCCGGCTGGGGCGGTCGAGGATCCTGCGGATGCTCGGTGTGTGGCGCATCGTGGTGTGCCGGCGGGTGAGGTTCCGCCGTGTGGTGGGTGTGCGACCGTCCGTCGGCGGGCTGAGGGGGCGGCCGTAATCGCGTCAGGACGGGCCTCTGAGCGTCGTTCGGCCGCTGTTGGGGGGTGCGCCTTGTGCGACGAGTCTGGATGGGCTGAGGCGGCCGATGGCGGCGTTTTCCGCTGTGGGCACGATGCTGGGTCGGCGGAGCGTGCCGGGTGGCCGGGCGGTGAGGTGATCCCGATCCGGGAGGTGGGCTAGGCCCCGCGCAAACGTTGCGTGCAAGGTTCCGGGCCCCTGGTTTTTCGTCACCCCCGTGCACAGTTCACGGCATTGTTTGCCAGTCACGCTTGCATGGTAATGCACGTTGCGCTAGCATCGTGGGTATCGCACCGGCGCTGCAACGCCGACGACCACAAGGAGACAGATCATGCACAAGCAACAACACCCGGATGACGACCCGGACTACGGCCTCGTCATCCGCACTCGCCCCACAGTGTGCGAGTGCAACAGCATCCCCGTCGGGGAAGGCGACGAGCGCCTCATCCCCAACCCGGAGTGCCCTCGCTGCGACTACGACCCGCGGTTCCTCGCCGAGGAGTGGGACGCGATCGACCAGGAGTACGGGCTGCGCCGCACCGACGACGGTGAGTGGATTCCCGCCGACGAGTGGGACGAAGAGACCGCGATGCGCAAGGAGGTGGCCTGATGGACCACACGCCAACCTGGGCCGACATCTACCGCCTCGAGCACACAGACGACGTGGCATGGGAGGACGGCATCGGATGAACACCATCGACCGCGCCGCCGCGCCCCTCATCATCCTGTTCTTTGTCTTCGCCCTCGGCTTCATCTACGCCACCGCACACTCGATCGCCGGGCCCACTGGCCTCACCGCTGCCCTCGCCGCCACCGCCTTCTACGTCTGGGGACGCTATGTTCACCGCCCATCGCACTGACGCGAACATCCGCGCCGACCTCGCCGACGAAGTCGACCGGTTCATCGACCGCATCGACAACCTCACCCGCGAACTCCACAACGTTGGCGAAGCCGGCCGGCCGCGTGACCTGATGATCCGCCGACTGCGCACCAGCGTCGCCGGCCAGGTCGACCACCTCTACAACAGCCGCGAACCCCGCAACTAACCCCCGGTTCGTATCCGCGGGGAAGCGGGTACGAGCCCACCATCACACAGGAGAAACACACCATGGCCCAGGGAGACACCCCCGTAACCATCGTCGGCAACCTCGTCGCTGACATCGAACTTCGCTACACCCCGTCCGGCGCCGCCGTCGCCAACGGCCGCGTCGCCTCCACACCCCGCCGCTACGACTCACAGTCCAACCAGTGGGTCGACGGAGACGCCCTGTTCCTCACCTTCAACATCTGGAAGCAGGCCGCCGAGAACATCGCCAACAGCCTCTCGAAGGGTGACCGGGTGATCGTCACCGGCCGGCTGCGCCAACGCTCGTTCGAGACCCGCGAGGGCGAGAAGCGCACCGTCTTCGAGGTCGAGGCCGACGAAGTCGGCCCCTCGTTGAAGTACGCCACGGCCCAGGTGACGAAGACGCCGCGCCAGGGCGGCGGGAACTACGGCGGCGGGCAGCAGGGCGGCGGCTACAACCAGCAGCCCCAGAGCAACGCCGGCGGCAGCTTCGGCGGGCGCGCACAGCCCGACAACGACCCGTGGTCCGGCGGCCAGGGCAACAACCAGGAGGAGCCCCCGTTCTGATGACCGACCAGCTCCCGCCCCGCGCACTCACCCACACCCAGAAACGCACCCGTCGCCGCGACGACCGATTCAAGACCCAGCTCGAAGACGGTGCGTGGCACGCGTGGCCCACCCGCGTGAAACCCACAACCGCCGGCAACCTCGCGTGGCGCATCAACAAAGGCCAGCGCCTCGGCGACGGCTACGAAGCCCACGTCCGCCAAGGCACCCTCTACGTCCGACAGGAACAACAATGAGCGACAACATCACTGCGGAGCAGGCGAGGAACATCCTCGACGCAAACATTCGTCGCGTTGACTACCTCACCGTGCACCGCGCCCTCGAAACCGTCATCGCCCAGGCCGCCGAGATCGAGCGGCTGAAGACGGCGCTGACTGACCACCTCCGACAGGAGGCTGATGGGTGGGTCGACGCGGCATGAACCACTTGGCCATCCGCTGCATCGACTGTGGCGAGCCCCTGGACGATCAGCTCGCCGTCCACCCGATGTGCACCCCGTGCTGCAAGGTCGCCGTTCACCTCCTCGGCGACGTCGACACCCGCATCCGCGCACTCGAAGGAGACACCGCATGACCCCCTACTACCAAGATGACCTGGTCACCCTGTACAACGCCGACAGCCTGGCACGCCCCGAGTTGTGGCGGGGGGGGTGCGCTCATCAGCGATCCTCCGTACGGAATGAGCTTCGTATCCAACTCCAGTAAGTACGGCTCCACCGACCCGATCGCCGGCGACGATACCCCGGACGCCCGCGACCGGATGCTCGACATCTGGCTCGATGGTGACCCCGACCGCCCGGCACTGGTGTTCGGCACCTGGCGGGTACCCCGTCCGAAGTGCCGAAATGTCCTCGCCTGGCTCAAAGGCAACAGCCCCGGCATGGGCGACTTGTCCTGCCCCTGGGGCCACGCCTGGGAGGAGGTCTACATCATCGGCAAGGGCTTCACCGGCGGACGGGTACCGAACCACCTCACCGTCCCCGTGCAGTCCGCCAGCGACAAGACCCGCCCTGACCACCCGACGCCGAAGCCAGTCGCACTCATGGAGCGGCTGATCGAGAAGTGCCCGCCGGAGTGGCTGATAGTCGACCCGTTCGCCGGGTCGGGCGCCACGCTCCGGGCGGCGAAGAACCTCGGACGCCGTGCGATCGGCGTCGAGCTGGAGGAGAAGTACTGCCGCATCACCGCTGACCGCCTCGCACAGGAAGCGCTATTCGCATGACCCCATTCCGTCCCCAGCCCGTCCGACGCCTGTCGTGGCGCTCTCGCGCCGCCCGCTGGCTCGTCGGCTGGCACATCCCCCGCACCCACCACCAGACAAGGACATTCCCATGACCATCACCGACTTCGTCCTGATCGCCCTGGTGTGGGCCGTCGTCGGCCTCGCCGTCGCAGTGTGGCGACTCCGCCGGGACGTGCGCGACCTCATCGCCACCTGTGGGTACCTCGTGGACGACTACATCGACCGGCGGACCACCGAGCACCCCGCGCCGCCACTGGTGATCAAGGACGCCACCAGCGACCTCCCCGTCCCGGACGTCGACGACCACCCGGACGCGCCAGACACACCAACCACACCCACCTACCGGCCCGTGCCGCCGGAGTTCCCCGAATGGAGATGACCATGACCGACTCGCACAACTTCCAGAACGCGCCCCTGAAGGGGATGAACTGGGACGAGTATGAGGTGCCCGACGGCTACGTTGACGTGACCTTCCGGCTCCCCGAAACCGGACTCGGATTCCACGGGCGCATGACCGCAGACATCACCATCAAGGAGGCCCCCAATGCCTGACCAGACCCCCGTGACCATCGACGACCGCAATGCGCACGCCTGGGCTGACCGTATCCTCGACCCCAGCACGGTGACCACACCCGACGAACTGCCCGCAGCTCGTGCTATCCGTGCTCATGTCCCCGCCCCGCCTGCGACCCTCGCCGACGAACTGCGGTACCGCGCCACGCTGCTTTATAACGGCGACCCTGATGGAGACTCGGCAGCGGTAATCAGCGCCCTCGCTGATCGTGTGGAAGCCGTCGAGAAGGAACGCGACGAGCACGTGCGTGACTACCGGGTGGTACGAAACCAGCGCGACGAGGCCCGCGCCGAGGTGGAGCGGCTGACCAGCGGGCGAACTGTTAGGGAATCCCGAACAGTTGACCTGCCCGACCCCGCATGACCGCCGCGCACCACGAAAGGAACCAGGAATGAGCAACGTCACCCGCGCCACGCTCGTCATCAACGAGACCTACGCCGACGAGTACGTGAAGATGCACATGACCCCGCCGAAGGTAGCTGCTGCTCTGGATGACGCAGGCTGCCTCGCCCCCACCCCACAGATCATCCGCACCGTGGAGGAACTGGAAGCCCTCGACCCGGACACACTTGTACTGGACTCCGCCGGGTACACCGTGCGCTACGGCTCGAACCTCAGCAAGTGGGACCTGCCTCTCGCACTTATCCGTGAGGGTGCCGAGGTCCGCGCCTGCCGGGAAGCACTCGAAGGAGGCGCGGAGTGAGCTTCTGCGGGCCGAAGTTCCTCCGCAACCGAGCCAACCGCGCCGCACAGTCAGCTACCGCCGAGTGGCTATTCCGCATCGTGTTCGTCGGCGGCGTGTACATCCACATCGGAAAGCAGGGCAACCACTCCGAGGCCCGAAGCCTTGCCCCTGAGATCAAAGACCTACTCGAAGGAGAGACGACGTGATCCTCACCCTCACCCTCGGCTACACCCTCGCCGCTGCCTATATCATCACCGCAGCAAACACCGCCGGACTCACCACACTCGCCGACGAGTAACACCCGGGGGTACCCATTCGAACACCCGCCCCCACCACGTCCAACAACACCGATACATTAAACCCATGAACACCACCCCAAACAACCGTCGCGCCGAATACGAGCTCAACCTCATCCGACTAACCGCCGAACTCTCTTTCGCAACCGCAGACGAACGCGACCAGATCCAGCAGCAAATCGACCACGCAAAAAACGCCTACTTCGGACACCACCGCCACGAGCTTCCGGCAAAGACCCGGTCAACGTTCACCCGACCCGTCACCACACCGAAGAAACCCCAGAAGCGGCAGAAACCACCGAAGATGACCATCAGCCTGTCCGACATCGTTGCACGACCCGTCAACACCAGAAAACAGGAAAAAGAAGCCGCCCAAGACATGCGCGATGTTCTCAACGAAACAAGCTGCAACCCGTACAAGACCAACGACCGCAAGGATGACATGCGATACCAGACTCACGGCATCCGGAACCATCGAGCGAAGAAGAGATTCTGACCATGACCTCCATCATCCTGCTCGCCCTGGGCATCGTCATCGGCGTGCCGTTGGGCGCTTTGTGGTGCGCTCGCCGGCGCGACCAGGCGCCCATCGAACTCCCGCCGCACGAGCACCTGTGGGACGCGTGGGAACTGTACGAAAAGCAGCCCGTCTACAAGGGTGACGGTCGGCCCGTGTACTTCGACATGGTGCAGCACCGCACCTGCCACACCTGCGGATTCGCCGAATACCACACCGACAGGCTATGAACACCTGTTCGAAGGTGGAGCGCCCATGTCCACCCCGGCCGATAAGATACCCCCAGGCGTACCACCAGGCACGCCACACCAACCAGCATTGGAGTATGCATGAAAATTAAGATGGACAAGCAGGGCATGAAAAAGCTCGAGAAGACTACCGGGGAGAAGCTGAGCGATGGTCTTCCCACTGGAGAAAACCCGAAGGAGACGGCAGCAGCCCGAGAGAAGCACCTTAAGGCCAATGGGGTTGCCAAGGTGAACCGGCGAGCCCTGCGAAAGCAGACCGAGGAAGCGCACAAGAGCAAGTAGCTCACCCCCTAGCCCCTGGGCTCCGGCCCGGGGGCTTCTCCACACCCCCGAATGCACGTCCTACTAGCATCAAATGCTAGTGTCGACAGCAATGCGAGCCCGCTGCAACGGGCGCCACATCAACCAGAGGACCAACATGCAACCAGAGCACATCATGGAGCTCAGCTTCACCAAACCCCCACTCACCATGAACGACCGCCGCGGATGGCGAACCACCGCCCGCATCACCAAAGAACTCCGCCGCGAAGCCTGGATTCGCGCCAAAGCCACCCGCATCGGCCCCCAGGACCACATCACCGTCACCCTGCACTACCAAGCGCCCGACCGTCGCCGCCGCGACGCTGGCAACCTCATGCCCACCCACAAAGCCCTCGTCGACGGGCTCGTCGACGCCGGCATCGTCCCCGACGACACACCCCAGTACGTCAACGAGAGGATGCCCATCATTCACCCCCCGGCCGCCGGGCAGCCCGCGAAATGCTGGCTGGTGATCGCCCCATGACCACCGACACCCCACTGCCCCACGCCACCGACTCCGAGCGGGCCATGCTCGGCGGCATGATGATGGACAAGGACGCCATCTCCATCGCCGTCGAAACCGCGCAGCCGGCCGACTGCTTCCGCCCCGCACACCGCATGATCTACCAGGTCATCATCGACGCGTGGGCCCAAGGCACCGACCTCGACCCCATCGTCGTCTCCCACGAGCTCGAGGTTCGCGGCCAGCTCGACCAGGCCGGCGGCGCCCCCTACCTGTTCGAGTTGGTCCAGGCCACGCCCACGTCCGCGAACCTCGAATACCACGCCCGCCGAGTCGCCGACACCGCCCTGTCCCGCCGGCTCATCACCGCCGCCACCCGCATCAACCAGGTCGCCCACAGCACCGACCCCGACCACGCCGTCGACATGGCCCAGCAGGAACTCGCCGCAGTCTCCCGCCCCACCACCAACGCCGCCGCGCACATCGGCGAAGTGCTGCCCACCATGATGGACGAGCTCGACGCCATCGCCAACGGCACGCCCACAGGCGGCCAGCCCACCCCCACCGGCTTCAGCGACCTCGACGACCTCACCAACGGCGGCCTACGCCCCGGACAGATGATCATCGTCGCCGCCCGCCCCGGCGTCGGCAAGTCGACCCTCGGCGTCGACATCATCCGCGAAACCGCCATCCGCCAAGGCAAAGCCGCCGTCATCTTCTCCCTCGAAATGTCGAAGATGGAAGTCGCCCAACGCATCATCTCCGCCGAAGCCCAAGTACCCCTGTCGAAGATGCGCGGCGGCAAGCTCACCGACCAGGAATGGACGAAACTCGGCGGCGCCTGCGACACCGTCAACACCGCCCCCATCTACATCGACGACGCCGCCAACCTCACCATGATGGAGATCCGCGCCAAAACCCGCCGCCTCGCACAGCAGAACGACCTCGGCCTCATCGTCGTCGACTATCTCCAGCTCCTGTCAAGCGGCCGGAAGGTCGAATCCCGGCAGCAGGAAGTCTCCGAGTTCTCCCGCCAGCTCAAACTCCTCGCCAAGGAAGTCGGCGTGCCCCTCATCGCCATCTCCCAGCTCAACCGAGGCGTCGAAACCCGCGGCGACGACGCCCTCCCCCGCGTCTCCGACCTCCGCGAGTCCGGATCCCTCGAGCAGGACGCCGACATCGTCGCCCTGATCCACCGCCCCGACGCAAAAAACCCCGACCACGAACGCGCCGGCGAAGCCGACATCATCATCGCCAAGCACCGCGGCGGGCCCATCGGCACCGTCACCGTCGCCAACCGCCTCGCCGTCTCCCGCTTCGACAACTTCAGCCGCCGATAGACAAGGACCCCCGGATCATGAAGACCTGCTTCAACAAGACCACCCTCGCCAACGCCGCCGACCTGGTCAAGCCCGCCCTCCCCGCCCGGCCCACGAATCCCATCCTCCGCGGACTGCGCGTCGCCGTCGCCGACGACCGCGCCACCCTCACCGCCTTCGACCAGTCCACCCAGATCACCACCACCATCCCCTGCGAGCACGATGACAGCATCGCCCCCGAGGACGGCACCATCCTCGTCGCCGGCCGCACGTTCGCCGACATCATCCACCGCCTCCCGAACAAGCCCGTCATCCTCACCGCCACGAGCTCCGCCGTGCAGATCACCTGCGGCCGCACCAAGATCGAGCTCCCCGCCATGACGCTCGACGACTACCCGACACTCGCTAACGCCCCCGCACCGGTCGGGACGATGAGCGGCCACGACCTCACCCGCGCCATCAGCTCCGTTGCCACCGCATCCACCCGTGACGACACCCTCCCCATGCTCACCGGCGTCAAGCTCACTTCCGCCGACGGGCAGCTCACCCTCGCCGCCACCGACCGATTCCGCCTCCACATCCACCACCTCGCATGGGTCGGCCAGGACATCAACCTCCTCCTCCCCGCCCGCGGACTCCTCGATGCCGCACGCATCATCGGCTCCCAGCCCTGCACCATCCTCCACGACGGCACCCGCTTCGGCTTCACCATCGGCCCCACCACCATCACCACCCGCCTCATCGACTCCGACTACCCCAAGGTCGGATCACTCCTCCCCCGCACGTGCACCACCGCCGCCCGCGTCGGCCGCCAGGCGCTCACCGACGCCGTCAAGCGCGTCGCCATCATCGGCGGCGGAGACCAGCCCATCCGCCTCGAGTTCAGCCACGGCGAAGTCACCATCAGCGCCCAGTCCGACGGCACCGGCTCCACCTCCGACGTCATCGACTGCGGCCTCCACGGCGCCCCCATCACCATCGCCATGCACCCCACCTACCTCACCGACGCGCTCGCATCCGTCGGCGACGACAACGTCGTCTTCGCCCTAAACGAGTCCAAGGCGATCGCCATCTACCCCGACACTCAGATCGAGGAGGCTGCGGAGATGCCGACCCCCAGCACCGACCGGATGTCGCTGGTGATGCCCGTCCGCCTCCCCGGTTAACCCTGCCCGGCAATGCAAGTGTCACGCGCATTTCGTGCTAGTGTGACGTGCATGGGGACACCACTGTGCGCAGGGCAACGCGCCTACACCGACCCCGACCACCCCGGGGCCGCCGACGCCATCGCCGCCTGCCATCACTGCCCCCTGATCCGTACCTGCGCCGCCGACGCCCTCCGGGCCGGCGACTCGTTGGACGGGTCCATGCGAGCCCCCGCCACCGGGGTGATTGCTGCCGGCGTCATCTGCACCGGCGACCCTCACACCGCAAAGCAGCTCGCAGCCATTGCCCACGTCCCCGCCCCGCAGCCCAGGGCCCGCCGCACCCGCATGCGACGCCCCGACAACTGCATCGGCTGCGGCAGGCCGATGACCGTCCGCCCCCGCGGCTCGGATGTGCATCTCACCCCGGACATCGTCACGCACTGCGCACACGGCTACTGCCGCGACTGCGACAAGCAGCGGCGACGCTCCGGGGAGATCACACCGACCCGCACCCACACCCGCGACCTACTGGAAAGAGCATCCGCAGCATGAGAATCCCCATCACCCTAGACCCCGGCGCACTGCCGCCACGACAAGCCACACCCGGTGCTGCAGCCCACGACCTCCACGCCCTCACCGACGCAACGATCCTCCCCGGCCGGGTCGCGAAGATCCGCACCGGCGTGCGCCTCGGGCTCGAATACCCCCAGTACGCCTACGTCTTGTCCCGCTCCGGCATGGCGTCCGGTGGCGTGTGGGTCGCCAACGCCCCCGGCCTGATCGACGCGGACTACCGCGGCGAGATCTGCGTGCTGCTGTACAACTCCACAAACTACAAGTACCAGGTGGGCGCGGGGGACCGGGTGGCCCAGTTGCAGCTCCCCCGGTGTCTTTCCCCCGAGTTCGACGTCGTCGACGAGCTCGACGACACCGTCCGCGGCGACCGCGGTTTCGGCTCCACCGGCGCCGGGCAGGCGGTGCAGGTCTCATGAGCTACCACGCCACCGTGTACAGCCGCCCAGGCTGCCAGAAGTGCAAGTACACCGAACGACGCCTCGACAAGATCGGCGTCACCGTAGACACCCTCATGATCGACGACCACCCCGACAAGATCACCCTCATGCAGACCCAAGGCTGGTCCGCCCTCCCCCTCGTCGAACTCACCGCCCCCAACGGCGAAGTTATGCGCTGGCACGACCTCTCCACCGCCGACCTCGACGCCACCAAGGCACTGGTGAACGCATGACCGACCACATCAACCCCGGCCACTACAAGCAGCATCCGGCGTTCGGTATCGAGTGCTACGAGCTGACGAGGTTCATGGACTTCACCGCCGGCAACGCCGTGAAGTACCTCTGGCGTTCCGGCCGCAAGGGTGACCGGCTGGAAGACCTCCGCAAGGCGTACTGGTACCTCGAGCATCTGCCGGCGCCGAACATCAGCATCATCCCGCAGCAGTTGGTCGACGTGCTGGCCGCGCAGGCCCGCCTGTATCTCGAAGACCGGGAATCCGACGTCGAATGGCTGACAGTCGCCGCGATCCTCCACCTCATCCTCGACGACCGCGAAACCGCCAAGGACATGGTGCAGACCGCCATCCAGAGAGTGAGCCACTGATGGACGACCTGGAGCGCTGCAAGCGCGATCACCCGTCCAACTGGGCCCGCGAGCACGCCGAATTCGAACGGCTCATGCGGCAGATGGAGAACGACAGTGAGGGATAGCCGATGGGCCGCCGCCCTGTGGCTGACCGCCCTGATCAGCGTCATCGCCGCCACCCTCGCCTACGGCACAAGCATCTACGGCCCCATCGCGTTCCTCACGGCCGCCGCCATGATGGCCGCCGCCGCATGGTACGAGCTCGCCAGCAGGATCGACGATGAGCATTGACCGCACCGCCTGCCCCACCCCGCACAAGCTCGCGCACCCCACCCCGTGGCAAGCCGACGCCGCACTAGGCAAAGCCTGGCGCCGCGGACGAGGCACCCACCTCCCCTGCCGCGCCTACCGCTGCCGCTGCGGCGCATGGCACCTCACCAGCCAACCACTAAGGACAACGACATGAAGTTCGAAGACCGCCTCGCCCGCGCCATCGACGAGGCGATCCGCGGCCGGCTCGACGGGCCCGCGCACGACACCGGCCGGATCAGCACCGAACGGCTCGCCGCCGTCCTCGTCGGAACCGGTTCCGTAGCCGACCCCGCCGCCCACCGGGCGGATCTGCAGGCCATCGCCGCCCGCCAGGACCGCGAAGCCACCGCATGGCGCGACGAATACTGCACCACCGACGGCCCTCCCAACGAGCAGCGGGCGGACTTCATCGCCGGCATCACCGGCCCCGATCCCGCATGGGAGGGCGACATCACCACCTGGCGCCGCCGCGTCACCGACTGGAAGGAAATCCACCGTGCACAGTGACCCTCCCGCCCCCGGAAGTCGTGAGTACGACATCATCCGGACCCTGCTTTCCGTCGAGTCCAAAGGCGCAATGCACGGAGATGACCTCCAGGCAATGCTCGACCACGACATCGACATCCTCACCCAGCTCACCTACCTGAACAACGGCCTCGACAAGCAAGGCGTGATCCAGAAGATGAGCCTGGGGAACGTCACCAGCTGCGAGTTTCACCTCGCCCTCTTCAACTGGGCAAGGAACCTCACACCGCCCACCCCAGGAGACCCCGAATGAGTACCAAGACATGCTCCGTCTGCAAGATTGAGAAGCCCGTCGACCAGTTCCATCGCAACAAGGGCAAGGCCGACGGCCTCCAGTCCAGGTGCAAGCTCTGCCGCGCCACCAACCAGAAGCGCGACACCCGGCCACGCGCCCTCCGGCCGGGCTACCCCACCCCGGCGGACAACGCGCCCACCGTCCTCGACCGCACCGGACAAGGCCCCTGGATCTGGCACGTTCGCGGCCGATACCTCGTCACCACCATCAAACTGCGGCCCCGCAACGCCGGCTACCAGGAGACGAAGCGTTGCCAGACCGTCGGCGACTACCCCACGATGGACGACGCCATCAAGGGCGCCAGGATGCGCCGACTCGGGGTCGCACACTTCCGGCAGAACGCACGCGCACGGATGACCTGAGGCGTTCGTAAAATGTCCTAGGTGTGAACTATGCTTTCAGCTATGTCAACGGACCACGAAGCATCTTCCCCCCTTTCGCAAATACTCGAGCAATACAGCAGTAGGGCCATCTTCAAAGAAGCAATCGAGCCCCTTACAGTTCGGGCAGCTGTCCAATCGATGATGCGGGATGTCACCGGAGCCAGTAGAACAGCCGAGATAATCCGTCAGAGCATGATCCCTAGGATGCCGGTGATTAGAATGCCAGACATCCACATTGTAGGGAGCTTAGCTCGAGAGCATCTGGAGGACATTGCAGCGCTCCAAACTTTCGCGAAGGGTCAGGCAGAGTTGATGGCCCCGATTGCGTCGGCGCTCGCCGAATCTATTCAGGCTCAAATTAATCCGACGATGCTCCGAGACTATGCGGAGATATCCAGAGCTCTTTCCAGTGTCGGGAGGATCGATTTTTCTAGATTCTCCCAAATAGTGGAAAGCGATGACGGCGTACAAGAAGTCGTTGATGCTATCGAAGCCGATGATGACCGTCGAGAAGCGATCATTGAGTTCTTCATCTTGGCACGAAGCCAACTAATCAGAGCCGGGGTATCCGTACCGGCGCAGGCATCAGTAGTGCTCGGTCTTATGCTTCTCTTTGTCTACCTGGACCTAACCCACAATCCATTATCGGGATCTATTGGAGGAGGGGCGGGGCTATTAGGAGATAGGGTAATTGACGCCCAAACAAAGAAGAGGGAAGAGATAATAGGTATGCGCGAACAGGAAGGTGAATTTGAGTAGGCCCCTCCCCGTCCCACAGGGGCGTGTTTCTTCTGTTTCAATTGCGCACCGTAAAGTCGCTTCCAGTCAGTCCATATCCTGATACCAGGATAACAGTCCCGGCCACCTGAACACCCGCTCCCCCGTGCGATCCTCCGGGGCATGACCAGCGCTCGCATCACCCAGCTCAAGTTCTATCCCGGCAACGCTCGCCGGGGCGACATCGACCTCATCGCCGACAGTCTGCGTGTCAACGGGCAGTACAAGCCCGTGGTCGTCAACAAGGGCACCCACGCCCCGGACCTCGCGGGCACGATCCTCGCTGGCAACCACACCGTCATGGCCGCCCAGCGACTCGGGTGGTCCCATGTCGACACTCACTACGTCGACGTTGACGAGACCGCCGCCAAGCGCATCGTCCTGGTCGACAACCGGGCGAACGACCAAGCCACCTACGAACTCGAGGAGCTCGCCACACTGGTCGGCGACATCGGCAACCTCGACGGCACCGGATTCACCCAAGATGACCTCGACGCCATGCTCGAAGCACTCGACAACACCACCGACGACCTCCTGGAGGAAGGCGACGGCGGGGACGCGCCGGAGGGGTACGACCTCACCGTCGAGTGCGAATCCGCGAACCAGCGCGACACCCTGAAGGCGAAACTGATCTCCGAAGGGTTCACCGTCTCCTAACCGACCCACCCGAACACCCGGCTAGTTCTGTCACAGTGACGGCCTGCAACGCACCGCCCCAGGAGGGCAAGTCCAGGCCCAGGAGGTCACCGTGGGATTCGCACACCAAGACACCCAGCAAGTCCAGATCATGAAGCGAGCCGAGAAGACCTACAGTCTCCGCCTCGCCGGCTTCACCTACCGCCAGATCGGCGACAAGCTCAACATCGGCATCGACACCGTCCGCAAGGACATAGACCGTATGAAGGTCGAGTACCCGGAGACCACGGCCCGGGACCTCGTCGCCGAACAACGCGCCAAGCTCGTCGAGATGATGAAGCCCCAGTACCTCAAGGCGGCCGGTGGCGACCGGAAGGCCGCGGAGCTGATGCTGAAGATGATGGACCACGAGGCGAAGCTGTTCCGCCTGTACGAGCAGGACCAAGACAACGGGCAGCAGGGCGTCGCCGATGCGTTCATGGCTATGGGGGCGGCTATCCGGGAAGCACGAGGCCAGTAGTGCCATTGTCCGAAAAGCAGCTCGATGCCTACGCCGGGTCCACAGAGTTCGTCAACATCTGGGACGGTGCCGTGCGATCCGGGAAGACGTTCGCGTGGATCATGCTGATGTTGGAAGAAATCGCCCAGTTCACCAAGAAGGACAACAAGCCCGGCGGAGCACTCCTCATCGTCGGCAAAAACCGCGATTCGATCTACCGCAACGTGTTCGAGCCAATCGAGACCGTCGACGAACTCGAACTCGTAAGACCGTTCGTGAAATACCGGCAGGGCGCCGCCACAGCACGGATCTTCGGGCAGCGGGTTCACGTCATCGGCGCAAACGACGCAGGCAGCGAGTCTCGCATTCGCGGCATGACTGCAGCACGAGCATGGGCCGACGA
Organism: Corynebacterium sp. AOP40-4SA-5; assembly: GCF_052377355.1. NCBI lineage: Bacteria > Bacillati > Actinomycetota > Actinomycetes > Mycobacteriales > Corynebacteriaceae > Corynebacterium > Corynebacterium sp. AOP40-4SA-5. The sequence goes on along the minus strand of NZ_JBQSWS010000004.1, from coordinate 90,649 downwards.
GCTGACCGTGCTGCATCCCTCGTTCTTCAACCAGCTCATGAACCGTCTGTCGGCCCCTGGGGCCAAGATGTATGCCACCACCAACCCGGATTCGCCGGGGCACTGGTTGAAGAAAGAGTACCTAGACAATCTTGACGATCTGCCGTGGTCGTACCACCACTTCACAATGGCGGACAACCCCGCACTGACGGAAACGTACAAGGAGAACATGCGCCGCAGCTACACGGGCCTGTGGTACAAGCGGTTCATCCTCGGCCTGTGGGTGTCGGCGGAGGGCGCGATCTACGACATGTGGGACGAGGACCGCATGGTCGTGGACCCGCAGGACATTCCCCCAATCGAGCGGGTGCTGTCGCTGGGAATCGACTACGGCACCACACACCCCACCGCCGGGCAGCTGCTCGGCCTCGGCACCGACGGCCGCCTGTACGTCATCGACGAGTGGCACCCGACCCGCGCCACCGACGGCGCCCTATCCGCAGACCTCACCCGGTGGCTCACCCAGCACCCGGACCCGGAGTGGGTGTACGTCGACCCCGCCGCCGCATCGTTCCGCCTGCAGCTCTTCGAGGACGGGTACCGGAAGCTCAGGCCCGCCGACAACCACGTCATCGACGGGATCCGCACCGTCGCCACCCTCCTCGACACCGGGGCCCTGCGCATATCGTCCACCTGCACGGGGCTGATCAAAGAGCTTCCCGGCTACCGATGGGACGACAAGGCAGCCGAGAAGGGCGATGAGAAGCCCATCAAGGAAAACGACGACTACACGGACGCCCTGCGTTACGCCGTGATGAGCAGCCGTTGGGCGTGGTCCAGGCTGATCGACCGACAGGAGACCCCGGCATGACACTCCCCGCAGACGACACGGCGTGGCCCCCGGCCCCGTGGGCCCCGTTGCACGACATGGTGGCGGATGCCGCTGTGTGGTGGGAGGGCGACACGCGGAAGCTGCAGGGCCACTACGCTGCCGGCGGCTCCCCGACGCCGCGCCCGTCGCAGTTCGCCGGCGGGATCGTCGGCGCGACCAGTCGCCTGTTCTGGGGGAAGCCGCAGACCCCGGGGCAGCCGCAGCGGAAACTACACCTCCCCCTCGCGGCCGACATCGCGAACCTATCCGCGAACCTCATGTTCGAGACCCCGCCGCAGGTCCACCTCGCCCAGAAGGGCAAGGACGCCGACGGTGAGCCGATCCGCGCCGGCAACGACCGGGCCCAAGAGCGCCTGGATCTGCTCGTCAACAACGACGAAACCGCGGAACGCCTGCTGGTCGCCGCCGAGTCCTCCGCCGCACTGGGCGGCGTGTACGGCCGCGTCATGTGGGACACCAACCTGCAGCCCGAGCCGTGGATCGACTGGGTCGACACCGACTCCGCGATCCCCGAATGGAAGTACGGCAAGCTCGCCGCCGTCACCTTTGTCGAGGGCCTGCCGGCCATCGACAAGAAGTTCGTCCACCGCCTGCTGTCCCGCCACTCCCCAGGCCGCATCGAGTACGCCCTGTTCGAGGGCAAAGACGACAACCTCGGCCAACGTGTCCCCCTCGCCGAGCACCCGTCGACCGAAGGCCTCGCGGGCATCGTCGACGCAGAGTCCGGCATCCAGACCGGCACGCAGCGCATGACCGCGGTGTACGTCGCCAACGTCCGCCCCGTCGTCGGCTTCCGCAAGGACGGCCAGCTAAAGCAGATGGGCCGGCCGGACATTCCGGCCGACTCCTACGGCCTGCTCGACATGCTCGACGAGGTGTGGACCGACCTCCGTCGAGAAATCCGCACCGCGAAGTCCCGCATCGTCGTCACCGAGTCCATGCTCGACATCGGCAAGCCCGGGCAGGGCGCCGAGTTCGACATGGACCGGGAGATCTACAGCGCGGTCGGTGACACCCCCGAGGGGATGAGCCCGGAGTTCTACCAGCCGAACATCCGCGTCGCCGCGTACGCCCAGGTGTGCGAAATGATCATCCGCGAGATCCTCCGCCGCGCCAACGTCAGCTCCCTCACCTTCGGGCTCGACAGTGCCGGCGGGTCAGGCAACGTCACCGCACGCGAAATCGAAGCCAACTCGAGGGCCACCCTGCAGACGTTCAAGGCGAAGTCCCGCTACTGGCGGGCCAGGATCGGTGCACTCTCCGCCGCGCTCGTCGAAGTCGACGCGCACCTCAACCACACCGGTGCCGTCCTCGAGGAGGCCCCGGAGGTGGACATCACCCCGCCGGTGCAGGAAACCGATCTGGACCGTGCACAAACTCTGCAGGCGTTGGACTCCGCGCAGGCGATCAGCACCGACCAGAAGATCCGCTACCTCCGCCCCGACTGGGACGAGAAGCGCATCGACCGCGAGATCGACACCATCCTGCGCGAGAAGGGCATGCCGGCTGGTGACCCGTTCGGTGAGGCCGGGCCGGATGAGCCGGTGATGTAGTGGCCCTCGACCCGCAGGACACCGAAGGTCTCGAAGAAGAGACCGTGACCGCGTGGAGTGTCGCCGAGGATGTGATGATCGGCGTCATGGCCGCCGCGGCCATGCGCGCTGCTCGGAAACCGAATGTGCGGGTGGCGGCGCAGCAGGAGTGGGCGCGGACCGTAAACCCGCGGGTCACGGCCACCGCCTCCGGCCTGGTGGCTGACACCCCGGCGATGGTGGAACGTGCAACAGAGCAGGCCGCAATCCGCGGGGCAGAGGCGGCCGCGCAGGAAGCGGCAACAGTTCGCCCGGCCGCACCCCGTCACCGTGCGACGCTGCCGGGGTCAGGTACGCGCACTTCCACTGGGGGCGGCACCACTGCCGCCCCGTCCGGCACGTCACCGTCTCGACGTACCACACGGCCGATGACGCTGCCCCGCACCCAACCACAAGTGCCCGGAGGAACAACCCCGCCACCCGTGCGCCCCCGGAAAGCGGCCGCCGAAGCCACCGGACGGGCCCTCGACAAGGCTGCCCGACAAGTCCCCCGCAACGCCAAGTCAGCGTGGGACCGCATCATCAACGACGCCGTGAACAAGACCGTCGCCGGCGAACTCACCATCGAGCAGGCCATGCAGCAAGCCATGGACCAGGCAGCCAAGGAAGGCATCGGCTTCTACCGCGACAATGCCGGCCGCAAGTGGGGGCTTGACACCTACAGCGAGATGGCGATCCGCACTGGCACCAACCAGGCCCTCCGCGACGCCCACGCCGCCGAGCTGCTGGCCCAGGGCATCGACCTGGTCATCGTGTCCTCCCACGCCAACCCTGCGCCCCAGTGCGCCCCGTACGAACAGAAAGTCCTGAGCTTGACCGGGGAGCACCCGAACGGCCGGCAGACCATCGACGGACAGTCCGTCACGGTCACCGCATCGGTGGCGGAAGCTGTGGCGAACGGACTTGAACATCCGAATTGTAGGCATGTTTACACTGCTTACTTGCCTGGCTTCACCGAACCCCTCCCCGTCGCCGACGACCCCGACCACGAGGGCTACAAGGCCACCCAGCAGCAGCGCTACTACGAGCGCGAGATCCGCCGCTCACAACGCATGGAGGCCGCTGCCACCACCCCGGAAGCCCGGGCGAAGGCCGCTGCCCGGCACCGCGCCTACGAAGCGAAACTCGCCGCGCACCGACGACAGTGGGATCTCCCCCGACGCCGGCACCGGGAGAAACTACGCCAACCCGGAAACCCCATGCCGCAGGTGTAGGCGCCCCGGTACGAGACGAAGCGCCGCTTCAACAGGTGAAACGGCGCTAGATCGAGTCGGGTGGTTGCTACTCGACAAGCTCCCAGTTCCCACAGTTCTGCGACTTGAAGGCAGCGTCTGTCGGATCAATGGTCACGATGGAGTTCCCGCCCCTATTGAAGTCGTTCGTGATGCGATCAGCGCTGGTACCGGAGAACCCGGACAGTCGCTCCCAATAGCAGGTTTCACTGTCGTTGCGGTAGGTTCCCGGTTCGATGTCCGTACCTACGACGTGAGTGCCGTCAGAGAATGAGGTCGACGGACCATCTGATTCTTCCTCAGAGTCAGAGCTGTGGAACGTTCCGACGGGAATGTCCACAACCTCCTTGGTTGAGCCGAAAGCGTCGGACAGGTCTTCACAGTCCGATTCTGAGTCCGGGCCGACGCAGACGACTGCCCACGCATCATCCCACGTGACCGCCATATCCCAGTCCATGTCGGCCGCAACTGCTCCGACTCTGGCATCCCGAGAAGCGAGAGTTCCGAGGCTGACCATGTAGTTGCTGTCAGAGTACCCATTCACGCAGGTTGCGTTGTATGTGTCGTCCGGTTCGACCCCCAGGTCATCGCAGGTCTTCCCTGCGGCGATGAGACCGTCAGTCATTTCAGTAGCGGTTGACCAGTCAGCGGGGTCGGTCGATCCGACCGGCTGAGGCGTGGTCGTCGTGGTCGCTTCTTCTACTTCGGTGTCCCCGCCGCAGGCGGCGAGCGCGAGTGTGGCGAGTGCGGCGATGGCGGCCGCAGATAGTTTCTTGAACGTCATTAGCTAAGCATATGTGACCGTCCTATGGCTCACAGAATCATGCAAGGAACTAGCCCGAATCCTGACACCGCCTACCTCGTGTGACACTCCCCTTGTCCCCGCCGTCCGGTGGGGTGTAGTGACGATGAACAGGGGAAACTCTCGTGTCCGACACGACAGCAACGTCCGAAGCCGCGGCCACCGAGGTGACTGAGCAGCCCGCCGACACCGGCGACCAGGCCACTCAGGTCACTCCCGGTGACGTTGCGGCACGGTCCGGCCAGGAGCCGACCGCGGACAACGGCCAGGAGCCAACCACCGACCAGACCACCGACACCGAACTGCCCGACTGGGTGCGCGACAAGCTCGCCAAGGCCAACGCTGAGGCCGCAAAGTACCGCACCCGCGCCAAGGACGCCGAGTCCGCTAAGGACAGCGAACTCGACGCTCTCAAGAAGCAGATCGGCAAGTCCCTCGGACTGGTCGAAGACGACACGACCGACCCCGACAAGCTGATCCAGGCCGCCACGGCGGAACGCGACAGCATGGCCCAGAAGCTGCAGGAATACCAGCAGAAGGACGCCATCACCTCCGCTGCCAGCGGCAAGACCAGCGACGTCTCCCTGCTCACCGCACTACTCCAGTCCGACAAGGCATTCGCCGAGCTGGACACCTCCGCCGACGACTACAGCGCCCAGGTGGCCGACCTGGTCGAAGCGAAGATCACCGCCCACCCCGCACTAAAGGCCCAGGCGGCCGCATCCGGGGTCGACACCTCCACCACCAACACCGGCAGCAACAAGCAGATCACCGAAGCGGACCTCGCCAACATGAGCTCGCAGGAGATCTACGACGCCAACAAGGCCGGCAAGCTCAACCACCTCTACGGAAAGTAGGTAACCCATGAGCGTCGCATCGTTCATCCCCAAGGTCTGGGCATCTGCCCTCGACGTCCCGTTCCAGAAGGCACTGGTATACGCGGACCCGACGATCGCATCCACCGAGTTCCAGCCCTTGCTGCAGAACTCCGGTGACTCCGTCGAGATCAACGACATCGGCTCCGCCACGATCAAGGAGCACGACCGCACCCAGGACCTCGAGTACGACGACCTGGACACCACCAGCAAGTCCCTGGTCATCGATCAGGAGGACTACTACGGCTTCCGCGTCAACGACGTCGACAAGCTGCAGGCTGCCGGTGACTTCCAGTCCGCCGCCACGGAGCAGCACGCCATCGGCATGGCTGACAAGGTCGACACCTACCTGGCCGCCGAACTGCGAGCGAACGCTGGCACGAAGATCGGCACCCTCGACGTGTTCAACGGCCAGGACTTCTACCGCCCCGGCACCGACCAGAAGACCGCGTGGGACGTCATCCGCCGCATCGTCAAGGAACTCAACAAGGTCTCCGCTCCGTCGCTGAACCGTTGGGCTGTCGTCGGCCCGGACTTCGCCGACGCCCTGCTCGGCGACCGTCGCGTCAACGAGGTCGATAAGGCGGGCACCGACAGTGTCGTCCGCTCTGGTCTGATCGCTGAGATCCCTCACCTGGGCATCAGCATCAAGACCTCCAACAACGTTCCGACCACAGCGGGCCGCGAGGTCGTCACCGCCGGTGTCCCCGGGGCCCTGCAGTTCGCGTCGCAGCTCCGCACCCTGGAGGCGTTCCGTGACCCGAACCGCTTCGGCGACATCGTCCGTGGCCTGCAGGTCTACGGCGCCAAGGTCGTCCGTCCGAAGGGCGTGGTCTCGGTCGAGACCAACGTCGGCGACGGCGTCCTCGGTGGCTCCACCGGTGGGGGCGCGGAGGGAAACGCCTAGGCGGGGCACTGCCCCTCCGCCTGGGGTAGTCAACCCCGCCTGATCCCCTCCCCCCCCCGACCAGGAGGTCTTGTGACCACTTCCCGCTCTGACATCATCGTGGCTTACGGCGACTCGCAGACTGCCCAGTTCGCGTGGGGCAATCGCCTCGTGGAGCTGTCCGAGGGGCGCATTGTCCGGGCGATCAACCGCGGCAACAGCGGCCAGTCGTCCGGCACCGTAGGCGTGCGCCAGGGCGGAGTGGTTCTCACCCTGACCGAGTCGGTGACCATCACGGGCACCGACCCGGTCGACGTCGGCTTCCAGGCGTCCATCGTGCCGTGCAACCAGCGCACCCCGGGGATACCGGGTGAGCTGGGCGGCATCCGCGGGGTGTTCAAGATCGCCGCGTCCGGCAGCTCGAAGGGCGCACCGACCGGCACATTCACCGCCGACAACGCCCCTGCCGAGACGGTAGCGGTACAGGCGGGCGCCGAGTTCGTCGCCGAGGACGTAATCGACCATCCCGAGTACGGCGAGTACCTGCACATCATCTGGGCTGGTGGCAATGATCGCGCCTACAACGGCGCCGGCGCCCCCGTCGGAACCGTACTGGCCGCGCAGGCCCAGGTCGACCGACTCAAGACATTCGTCGACGAGCCTCGCTATCTGGTCCTCGGCCCGACGGTCTACTCCGGCGAATACGAGGGATCGAACGGTCACCTTCGGGCGACCCAGGCACGCGACCAGCTCGCCGCCGCGTTCCCCAACCACTTCGTCAACGCATGGGAGCACATCCGCGACAACGGCCTCACCATCATGGGCATCGAGCCCACCGAGGACGACCAGGCCGCACTCGACGGCAAGTCCATGCCACCCAGCTTGACCAGCGATAACATTCACTTCTCTACGGACACCCGCGAGCAGGTCATCGCACCGCTCCTGCTCTCCGAGCTGGATGCCCGCGGGTGGCTGTCCGAATCCTCTGAGGGAGGAACCACCATGGTGACCACACCACTGAACAAGAAGACCGGCGACACCTGGGACGAGGCCGCGTGCGCGACCATCGACGCGAACTTCGAAGCACTGGACTCCGGCAAGGCTGACGCCGAGTCTGTCACCGCCCTGTCCCGAGAGCTGGACGAGAAGGCCACCACCGACGCGGTCAACGCCGCTGTCGACGGCAAGCTCGACCGGGTCTCCGGCAACAACAGGGTCTACAACAATGGCCCGTCGGGCGAGCCGACGTCGCTTTTGTACACCGCGGCGGCTACCGCGTCCACGATCATGCAGCGCGGCCCCGGCGGCCGGACCAACGTGGGCGACCCGGAAAGCGACGGCAACGCCACTCACAAGGGATACGTGGACAAGGCTATCGCCGATGCGGTGGATGCAGTCTCGGTTCCCGATGTGTCCGGTCTCGCTACGCAGGCGGACCTTGATGAGGCTCTGGCCCGCATTGCCGCCCTCGAGGCTGCGGGTGGCGGCGAGTAGGCGATGCTGATCTACGCGAACCGCGACGCGGTGGAGGCCTGGTCGGGCGAGCCTGCCCCGGAGAACTGGGAGCGGTTGGTCCGCCGGGCGTCCGCCATGGTCGGGGTCGCCACCCGCATGGCCCGATACGCAGTCACACCCGCTGGCCTGCCGGCGGATGATGACCAGGCGGAGGCGATGCGAGACGCGGTGTGCGCGCAGGTGCAGGTGTGGGATGACGCCGACATCGACCCGACGGCTCCGGAGACGGAAGCGCGGGTGTCGAAGACCAGCATGGACGGCGCCAATTTCGAGTACGACCGGGCGACTGAGACCTCGGAGCGCACCCGCGTGGCCAACACGCTGTGCGAGGAGTCGTATGACATCCTGCGGCTCGCTGGCCTGATCGGGGGGCACCCGTGGCAACGGTAGATGATCTGGCGGACCTGTGGTTTCGGCACCCCTGCACCCTGATCTCGGGTGCGGGGGAATCCCCGTATGGGGAGCCGTTGGGTACCCGCATCCCGGTGTTTGGGTATGTCCGTCAGGTCACCCGCACGGTGGTCAGCGTGTCGGGTCAGGAGCGGATCACGGACACAACGGTGCGGCTGCCGCTGGTTATCTCCGATGCGGAGGGCAAGCCGGTGCTTGACGAGGACGGGCAGCCGGTCCGCGTCGTCGAGGGCGACCATGTAGAACTCCCGGAGCCGTTCAACGGCCGGTGGGAGGTCGACCAGATCGCCCTGCTGCACGGAGCTGGGAACCCCACCCCCGACCACCAGAAGCTCACCCTGAAGGCGGCGATTCTGTGAGCGAACTGCAGTGGAACGGCGACCAGATCGCCAATAAGATCAACACTGCCGCGCAGCGGGGTGTGCGTCTCGCCGGCGAACACCTCCGCACCGTATCCGTGAACCGGGCCCCGGTGGAGACCGGGAACCTGCGTAACTCCGCCGCCGTCGAACCGTCCGAGGGCAAGGCGGTGCAGGTGTGGTTCCGCACCCGCTACGCCATGAAACAGCACGAGGAACTCGGCTACCAGCACAAGGACGGGCAGGCCAAGTACCTCGAATCCGCGATGACCAGTGAGCGCTCCAAGCTGCGCGCCATCATCGCCCAACAGCTCAAGGGGGGCCTGTGAACCCGTACGCCGACCTGGTCACGGACCTGGCGCAGTATCTCGCCGACGAGGGTGTCGCCGACTATCGGCCCGACGGCAAGTACCCCAAAGGCGCCCACGGCATCTACATCGGCACCATCCCCGACAGCGCGGCCACCGGCGTCGGCCTGATCGTGTACTCCGACGACCGCGACCGCGACGACGCCAGCCCAGACATTCGGGTGCAGATCCGTGTCCGCGGCGACCGCAACCCCCTGCCCGGCGGCGTATGCAACCGCACCGCCGACCGCGCATTCTCCGTGCTGCACGACCGGTCGAACTACCAGCTCGCCCCTGACACCGGCACCCACGTCCTACTGTCACGACGTCACCTCCGGGCACCGGAGGAACGTGACGAAAACGGCCGCATCACGCGGGCGGATTCCTACACCTTCACCACCAACCCAGGAGGAACACAGTGGTAGCAAAGGCTCCCTCTTCCAACGACCTGCAGTCCACCCTCGCACGCGACTGGGCCCTCCAGGTCGACATCTCCGACGACTCGGAGAACCCCGACTGGACGTTCGTCCGCGGCCTGGCCCAGTTCGCCCCCAGCTTCACCCCGGGCATGCAGGACGACTCCGACATCGACTCCGAGGGCTACACCTCGCAGATCGCCACCACCCTGACCGCAACGTTTGAGGGCCAGGGCAAGCGCAAGGGCAAGTCCGCATCCGGGAACTTCCGGCAGGACCCGGGCCAGGAGTACGTCCGCGAGGTCGGCCGCCAGATGGGCCTGGCGAATACCCTGCGCGCCCGCTGCTGGCGCACCGACGGCGTCGACGACGCCTACGAGGGCCGCTTCTCCGTCGAGTACACGGAGACCGCCGGCGCGAACGACGCCCTCGACGAGTTTTCCTTCACGCTGCAGTCCCGTGGCAAGCCGGACCGCATCAAGCCGGTGGAGAACGCCACCGGCGAGTCCATCCCGTGGGACGAGGACGAGACCCCCGGCACCGGCGGCGGGGCTGAGGGAAAATAGGCGGCCCGCTACCCCTGCGCTTGGGCTGAGCGGGCCCGCCACAACCACGGCCCCGTAACCATCAGGTGCGGGGCCGCACCACTACCCGAAAGGCTTCCACCGTGCGCGACCTGCGCGAATTCCACGACCCCCGACTCCACCTCCCCATCGCCGGCCAGGACGTCACCATCGAGTCCCCCACCGCCGACGAGGGCCTGCGCATCAAGCGGCACATGTACGCCGGCGAGTCCACCCCGCAGGACGAGATGCGCATGATCGCCGCCATCTTCCACGCCGACTACGACGAAGAGTCGGACACCATGTCCGGCGGCAAGTGGGACGAACTCAACGAGTTGGGTCTGTCCCTGCACGAGATCATCCACGTCGGCAACACCGCCCTCGCCCACTTCGGCGTCGGAGCCGAGTTCGGCGAGTACTGGTGGGAGAACCGCCTGGGAAAAGAGGGCGAGCCGCTGATCCCGGAGGCGACGGCAGCGGCGGAGATCCAGACTCCGGAAGCGCCTACGCCGGCGTCGATGCCGAAGACGACGGGGACCGAAACCCCTTCCTGATCGACGGGCCGTACGGCGAGTACGACCCCCGCCCCGGCGCCTACGGAGACGACGACCCCGGCGGCGGGCCCTACGACCCCGAAACCGGGATCCGTGACTGGTACGGCAACTCCGACGCCACCGACACCACACCCGACCCCGAGCCCCAGAAGGTCGGATGGGACACGATCCTCGACCACTGGGCCTCCGTAGAAGCCGACCTCCACACCGTCTTCAACGTCGACTGCGAGTCCGACATCCTGCACCGGCGAACCTGGCGTTGGCTCCGGGTCCGCATCAACGACCTCATCGACCAGCCCAGCCGACTCCGCACCGCCCTCGGCATCACCACCCACACCAGGAGCTGACATGTCCACAGACCTCGGACACCTCTTCGCCACCCTCGACATCAAAGACGAACAGTTCAAGTCGAAGATCGCCGCAGCAAAGACCGACCTTCTCGACCTGAAGAAGGCCGCCGACGACGCATCGAAGGTGTCCCTGGACATCAAGCCCAAGGGCGCCGCCGAGGTCGACAAGGCAGCGGACTCCACCGACAAGCTCAACGAGTCGCAGAAGCAGGCGGACAAGACCACCGTCAACGTCGCACCCACGGGCAAGTCTGACGTGGACGCCGCGGCGAAAGCCACCAAGGACCTCGAGGCCGCGGAGAAGGGCGCGGACAAGGCCAAGGTCGATGTGAAGCCGACGGGCACTGCGGACCTCGACAAGGCTGCGACGTCTGCCGACGGTCTCGGCCAGAACCTCGACGACGCCGGGGCGAAGTCCCCCGACGTCGCGCCGACCGGCGCCGACCAACTCGACAGTGCGGCGGCCAGTGCCACCGACCTCGGCGACAACCTCGACCACGTCTCGGGCCCCGACGTGTCCCCCACCGGCGCTAGCGAGCTCGACAGTGCGTCGTCCGCCGGCAAGGACCTCGATACGACTCTCGACAACGTGGACGGGCCCGACGTCACCCCGACCGGCACCGGTGACGTCACCACCGCGGCCGCCGAGGCCGGAGTGTTGGACTCGAACCTGCAGAAGGCTGGGCAGTCCGGCAATAACCTGTCGGTGTCCACGCAGCCCGCCCAGGAGCTCGACAACGCCAGCAACGCCGCCGGCGGCCTCGTCGACAAGCTCGGCGAGGTCGCGGCGAAGACTGCGGGCAAGGCCATGAAGTGGGGTGCGGTCACCGCCGGCACCGCAGCCGTCGGCGGGCTGGGTGTCGCCCTGACGAAGGGCTTCTCCCGCCTCGACAGTATCGACCAGGCCAACGCGAAGCTGCAGGGCCTCGGCCACTCAGCCGAGGCCATCGACGAGATCATGGACTCGGCCATGGACTCCGTCACCGGCACCGCCTATGGCTTCGGCGACGCCGCGTCTCTCGCCGCGCAGATGGTCGCGTCCGGTATCGAGCCGGGCGAGGAGCTCACCGGCGTGCTGACGACGGTGGCTGACACCGCCGCCATCGCCGGCCGCGACATCGGCGACATGGGCCTGATCTTCGGCAGCGTGGCGGCGAAGGGGAAGCTGCAGGGCGATGACCTGATGCAGCTCATGGCCGGCGGCATCCCCGTCCTCCAGATGCTCGCGGAGGAGACGGGGAAGACCACCGAAGAGGTCTCGAAGATGGTGTCGGAGGGTGAGGTCGACTTCGCCACGTTCGAGTCGGCGATGAAGAACTCTGTCGGCGGGGCGGCGCAGGACGCCGGAAACACGGTGAAAGGCGCGATGGACAACGTCGGCGCCGCGGCGGGGCGTCTGGGCGCGGAACTGCTGAAGCCGGCGTTCGAGGCGGCACCGGGTGTGATCGCGGGGATCACGGACAAGATCAACGACCTCACCGAGAGTGCGGGTCCGTTCGCGGAGAAGCTGACCGCCGGGCTCTCCGACTTCGCGCAGGGGGCGATCCCGCAGGTGCAGGGCGCGATGTCGACGCTGAAGAGCACGGCGGAGACGGTGTGGCCTGTGATCGAGAAGATCGGGTCGGTGATGACGTCGATCCCGATGGGCGCGTACGTGGCGCTGATCGGCGCGGCTGTCGCAAAGCACAAGGGACTGACGGGGGCACTTTCGAATGGCACGGGCGTGGTCCGCGGGTGGGGCACGGCGGTGAAGGGCACGCAGTCCTCGCTGCAGGCGCAGGGACGGGAGATCGGTGTGGTGTCGTCGGCGATGCTGACGATGCAGCAGCGTATGCCAGTTGTCGGCCGGATGGGTGAGGCGTACCGCAAGGCTGGTGATGGGATGCGCGTGGCCGGGATGATGTCGCGTGATGCCGGCCGGGAGATGGGCGGCATCGTCGGCGTGGGAAGGCGCGTGCAGGGCAGCATGCAGACTCTCGGCGGCACCCTGTCGGGAACCGTCGCGTCCGGGTTCTCCCTTGCCAAGTCCGGCGCATCTGGTCTCCTGACTGCGCTCGGTGGCCCGTGGGGCCTCGCCATCGGCGCCGCAAGCATGGCGATCATGGGTCTTGTCAAGCAGCACCAGGATGCGGCTGCCGAGGCTGCGGCGCACGAGCAGGCCCAGAGAGCACTCAAGGACTCCCTCGATGAAACGACGGGGTCGATCACTGCCCAGACCCGTGAGCTCCAGGTCAAGGCGCTGGAAGAGGCGGGAGTTCGCAAGACGGGGACGCAGCTCGGTATGTCGGAAGACCTCATGGGTCGGGCGTCCACCGGCGATTCGCAGGCGGAAGCGGAGTTCGACGCACGGGTCGGCGGGGCGATCACGCGCTCCGGGGCGGGCGCGATTGAGGACAGCAAGTTCTGGCAGAACTACGGTGACGCCTACATGAATCAGGGTTTCTCGGCGGAGGACTACGCCGCGGCCATCGACGAGTACGAGCGCACCGGTTCGTACGGGTCTGACTTCCACGATGCCAGGAATGCCGCCCAAGCTGCGGGAGATCTCGAACGAGGCGGCGGAATCTCCGGCGGCGAGCGTGACATGCGAAACGAGGCGTTGTCAGCCACGGAGGCGTACCGCGACCTGCGCACTGAGGTGCGGGGTCTCGGCGAGGACTTCTCGCAGGTCGAAGCGGATGCCGCCGCGGAACGAATCAACAAGTTCGCGGAGGAAGCGGAGAAAGCGTCGGACGCTGCAAAGCTCCTGTCTGACCACACGATGACGCTCGGGGAGGACGCGACCGAGATCAGCGTCGAAATGAGCGAAGCCGACTACGACAAGGTGCGGAGCCAGCTCGACGAGATCGACGATGCCCACACGTTCGAGGACGGGGTGCTGACCCTGTCCATGCCCTCCGGCGCCGGCATTCTGGAACTGCTGCAGCAGATCGACGGCGAGATCGCCTATTTCGACACCGGCCGCATTGACATCGAGTCCACCGCCCCGGAGGTGCAGGACCAGCTTGTGGAGCTGGGCATGGCCGTCCGCGAGTTCGACGACGAGGGCAACGAGATCGGCATCCACGTCGAGGATGACGCGCAGGACACGCTCGAGCGACTGAAGGGCATCAACGCCTTCTCTATCGACCCGAAGACGGGCGAGCTCACGATCAACGACAACATCGAAGTCGTCGACGCGAAGATGGATGAGGTCGACGGTCGGGAGTTGTCGGCGGATCTGATGGTCGCGGACAATGCTGATGCGGTGGTGCACAACCTGGGGGTTGTGGATATCGAGGCGCGGACATTGTCCGATGGCCGGGTGGAGATCACGGACACCTCGGATGAGAACATCGAGCGGCTGGGGGATCTGAACATTGCGACGACGAACCTGGATGACGGGACCGTGGTTGTCACGGACAATGCGGAGGCTGTACGGCAGAAGATCCTGCTGCTGAACAACCTCAGGACGTCCTCGCTCCACACAATCCAGGCCGTCTACAGCGGCGGAGCAGGCGCCGCGTCCCAGGCTGCCGCAGATGGTTCGGCGAGCTCTGCTGTCGCGGATGTGATGGCTGCTCGCCGTGCAGCGGCCAACGCCACGGGTGGTCGCCTGCCGCGCAACGCGTCGGGCGCCCGGCACGGTGGTTACCGCCTGCCGACCAGCGGCCCGGGCACTGGGGTGACTGACGGCATCCTCGGCGTCGACGGCAACGGCGTCCCCTCCTCCTGGGTGGATGCTGGGGAGTGGATCGTCAACGGCGACAGCAGCGAGCGGTGGGACGGCACGTTGGCGGCGATCAACGGCGGCCGGCCGTCGCAGATCGTCGCGGCGATGCTGGCAGACCTGGAGGCGCACGCGAATGGCGGCCGAGTGTCCGACCAGGTGAAGTCCGGCACCGCCTACATGGATGGCACCCCGTACATCTTCGGCGGCTGGTCCCCCGCCGGTGTTGACTGTTCCGGCGCCGTGTCCCTCGGCGTCAACCGGGCCATGGGCCTCGACGATTTCGATTCGCGCTGCGGCACCGCCAACATGGGCGACTGGCTCGCAGCGAAGGGCTTCCAGTCCGGGCAGGGCAGCCCCGGAGATATCCGGGTGGGCTGGTACAACGGTGGGCCCGGCGGCGGGCACACCGCCATGCAGCTCGGCGATGGCACGTTCATCGAGTCCGGCGGCAACACCGGTGGCGGCTACACCATCGGCAAGTCTGCCGGACCGCTCGCCGGCCGGGGTTTCACTGACTGGATGTTCCTGCCCGGTAACGGTGGGGAGCCTGACGGCGGGGACATCGGAGACGCGGGCAGTGGCTCGTACTCGTCCTACTCCTCGTCCGCCGGCGGTTCGTCTGGTGGCGGCGGGTCGAACGTGTCGAAGTCTGTCAACGGCGGCGCGGGCCCGCTGCTGAAGGATGGCAGCGTGTTGGAGGCTGCGGCTGCGGCGTACTCGCTGCAGACCGGGCAGCCCATGCCCGATGATGTCGTGTCCTGGGGCAACGTCCTCGGTCTGGGCACCACGTTCGAGGGCGAGAACCTGGAGACCGAGCAGCGGCGCCACGAGCGCGAGATGCGGGCCCACGACCGCAACATCACCGCCACCGAACGCGACCTCGCGCAAGCGACGAAGGACGTCGGCGAAAAGGAGAAGGCTCTGGCGGAGGCGGAGCCGGAGGACAAGGAGCAGGCCCAGTGGGAGCTGGATGATGCCCGCGATAAGGTCGCTGACCTGTCCGACAAGCTCATCGACATGCGCGACGAGACCGAAGAGCTGCGCAAGACGAATGAGCAGTTGAAGGTCGCGGTGGAGAAGCAGAAGGCTGCACCGCAGTCCGCTGGGCAGGCGTTGGGCATCACCGCGATGGCTGACGGCGGGATCCTCGGCAACGCCCGGTCCGCGCAGATCAACGAAGGCTCGGCCACTCTGTGGGCGGAGGCCGGGCCAGAGGCCTACATCCCGCTGTCGCGGAACAAGCGCGCCCGGTCGTTGGATCTGTGGGCGGAAACGGGCAAGCGGCTCGGCGTCGACGTACTGAGCATGGCGAACCTCGTCGGCTCGGGCCTGCCTGGGCTGATGGACGGAAAGCTGCAGTTCTCCACCGGCGATACCACCAGCCTGGACCGCATGGGCTTGAACATGGACGCCGCGAAGGTTGCCGGCGGCCGGGAAGTCTCCGGCGCGATCGGCGCGGTGTTCAACGGCCCGGTCACAGTCAACGACCCGAGGGGTTACCTGCAGGGCCAACTGAACACCGCCAGTCGTCAGATAAACAAGGCGATGAGATCCCGGATGCTGCCATAGGAGTGCGCGTGAAATCAGGAGTGAGCGACTTCCTCCGATTCTTCCTGATCGGAGCGGACCGCAAGACCCGCTGGGCGTTCGGCGCCCCCGGCTCCCCAGTGCGCCTAGCCACCATCCCCCAAGGCCTGCAGGGGGCCAGCTTCGAGCACGACTTCCAACAGGTCGTCGGCGTCGACGGCGGCATGTACCGCGGAACGACGGACATGCAGGCAGAGATCAGCCTGCAACTGTGGGTGGCGGACCGCCGGTCCTCGGCGTGGGCGCGCCGCCAGCATGCCCTGTGGCGGGAGTCCCTGGGGCGCGGGAAGCAGGCAGCCCGCCTGTACGCCGTGTCGAAGGAGTCTGGTTACTGGTGGATCGACGTGCGGGTCGACAGTGTCGCGGAGGTCGACTGGATGGGCTCGGCGTCGCTGCCGGGGGCGACTGGTGAAATCGGCGAGATCGTGAAGTTCGTCTCCGAGCGGTCGTATTGGCAGCGGTTCGACGAGACCCGAATTTTCAATCGCGAGACCTGCCGCACGGCCCGCCTCGTCAACGTCGGCGACCAGCCCGCCTGGCTGAAGTGGGCGATCACCGGCCAGCACGATGGCGTCGACATCGGCGTGGAGGACGACTACATCCACCTGCCCGGCCAGAAGTCCCTGGATCCCGGCTATCTCATCGACACGGACCCCGTGTGGCCATCCTTGCAGGACACCACGGGGGTCGATATCCAGGACCAGCACCCGGACGCGTGGTGGAAGCAGCCGCTACCGCCCCGCGGCGTGCACCGCGGCAACAACGTCGCCCTGACGATCAAGCCGGTCAACCCGGGCAGTGACTTCCGGGTGGAGGTCCAGTACACCCCGCGGACGGAGGCAGCATGGTAGACCCAGGCCCCAACCCCCTGAACCTCGCCGCGTGGGCCAACGACATGACCGCCTATCGTCCGATCCCCGGCTACATGGACCTCGAGCTGAACCAGGAGGGGTCATTCGTCGCCGGCACGGGTCACTCGACGTACCCGGCGGATCATCCGATGGTGCCGAGGATGATGCAGGCGTCGCAGGACGTCGTGCCGATCACCGCGCACAACGGGGCGGGCTGGTCATGGTCGGGCACCATCGCCGACTATGAAGCCGGCGGTAAGCCCGGGCGTGAGACGGTGATGTTTAATCTGGTCGAGTCGAAGGACATGCTGAACATCCCCGCGTGGCCGAACACGCGCAGCTCGCTGGCGATGCAGGGCAAGCGGGACTATCAGATCAACCGCTTGCGGACGGTCGCCACGCACTTCCTTGCGGAGAACCTGGCCCGGCAGGAGGGCCTGCCGTGCTACATCATGCAGCCCCCTCCCCCGCACGTGGATAAGTCCCCGATCGTGGACGTGGCGGCGAAGATGACCGCCTTGCCCGAGCTCCTGGGCCCCGTCCTCGACGAGCACGACTACTTCCTGTCGTGCGAGATGTGGTGGCCGGGTCAGCCGTTCCCGGACGGCAAGATGATCCCCCTGGTCGACAACAGTGTGTTCCAACGGCAGGCGATGGTCACCCGCTGCAACCTGAACTTGCGCGTCAACCCGATGGGCCCGCGAGTACAGGAGCCGACCGTACCCGGCCTGCTGATCCAGGTGCGCCCCGTGCGTGAACGCCCGCACGTCCGCTTCAGCACGAACGGGCGGGATGTGCAGGAGTTCCGCCTGACCGGTCGCAAGCCCGGTGCGGCGTCCCAGACCGTCGGCGGAAAGTCCGACGACTGGGTCAACGAGCTGTTGAACCTCGGCGTCGACGCGTCGGTCCAGGGCATCCTCATCGCTCTGGGTTCGGCGGCCGGCCCGGCGGGCGGCATCATCGGCGGGATCATCGGCAACATCATCACCGACCAGCTCACCGACACCCTGTTCGCGTACACGCAGCGCACCGACGTGGAGCGGCTGGCGCGCATGGGCCCGTTCGCGCCCCGCGAAGAGTTCACATCCTCGAGCGCGGGCGCGTTCACGTTCGACACCTCGGCCCTCGCCGAACGCCGCCTCGTGGAGACCGCCGGCGGGCAGTCCATCGAGATCGCCATCGCCGACGGCATCAGCAAGGTCATGGGCGACGACCAGATCGCGCCGAACGGCAAGACCCGCCACGGGTGGCGCATCGGCGACCGGGTCACGTTCGAAGAGCACCTGTCCGGCGCCGTGGTGTCCGACATCGTCACCGGTGTCACCGTGACCGACCGGCCTGGCGAGCGAGTGCGAATCACCCCGAAGGTCGGCAAGCCGAGAAACCGCAGCAACGGGTTCTTGGACTTCACGAACGTGCTCGGAAAGATCCTCTCCACACAGACGGACTTCGGCCTGTCCTGACACCACCCCACCGGTGCGACACTGCCGGCCATGAGCACAGTCATCGACTTTTCCGCGGCGTTCCCGTCAGGCCGGGCGATCAAGGCCGCCGGGCACGACGGCGTGGTCGCGTACATCAGCCCGGCCCGCGAGAACTGGATGCAGGCCAAGCCGCTGACAAAGGCCCACGTCGACGAGTACCGGGCCGCCGGGCTGAAGATCGCCGTGGTGTGGCAGTACGGTGCGGGCACGGCGCAGGCGTCGGACGTGATGCGCGGCGCTGCTGGTGGCCGGGCTGATGCGGAGGCCGCGCAGAAGCGGCTCAACGCCGTCGGCCTGGCCGGCCACCCCGTCTTCTTCGCGGTCGACTTCGACATCACCCTCAACCAGTGGAACAGCGTTGCGGTCGAGTACTTCAAGGCCGCGGGAGCCGTACTCGGCAAACACCGAGTCGGCATCTACGGCCACTCCCGCGTCGTGCACTGGGCGATGGAAGACGACGTCGTCGCCACCGTCGCCCCCGGCCGCGTGCTCGGCTGGGTCACCCGCTCCTGGTCCAACGGCGCGACCGGCAGCGACTACGCCGTGCTGTACCAGCGGCAGCACAACGTGCCCGGCCCCGACGGCGTGCAGATCGACATCAACGACGTCTACCACGCCTCGTGGGGCCACCAGCCGATCACCGACACCACCCCGGAGACCCCGCAACTGCCGTCGGTGACCAAGCGCCCCGGGTGGAGCGGCGACCCCTCGTGGATCGTCGACGCCCTCAAAGCATGGGGAGTCAAGACCGTCGAGGAGTCCGGCTGGCGCGACCGCGGCAACGGCGACTTCCTCACCGTGTGGGGAGTCTTCGCCCACCACACCGGCGGCGACAACACCCCCACCTCGCTCATCCGCGACGGTCGCTCGGACCTGCGCGGCTTGCTATCGCAGATCCACCTCCTACGTGACGGCACCGCCCACATCACCGGACAGGGCGTCGCATGGCACGCCGGACGAGGAGCCTACCCCGGCCTGCCGACGAACAACGCGAACTTCCACACCATCGGCATCGAGGCGAACAGCAGCGGCACCAGCACCTGGCCCGCAGCCCAGCTCGACGCATACTACCGCGCCTGTGCGGCGATCTGCTGGGTGCTCAACGTCGACGCGGCCCGAGTGATCGGGCACAAGGAGTACTCGAGCGACGGCAAGTGGGATCCGGGCGGCATCGACATGCCCGCCTTCCGCGCCCGCGTACAGCACTACATCGACAACCCGCCATTCCTACAGGAGGAAAACCTCATGGCCGACTTCGACAAGATCACCCGCACCTACCCGTCCCGCGTGGAGGGCTCCGACGTGAAGCTGCGCCCCGTCGACGCGCTGTACATGGCCGACGCCAACAGCTTCGTCGCCCGCGCCAACACCGTCGAGATCATCGCCGCCCTGCGCGACAACACCGAAACCCTGGGGCGCATGGAGAAGAAGCTCGACACCCTGATCGGAGGCAACTGACATGGCAACCACCCCCGGAACCACACCGACTGACCTCGAGTTCATCGGCCACATCATCAACGACAAGCTCAACGAGCAGCCCAAGGGGCGCACGGTCGCCAACACGATCTCCGCCATCGTCGGCGCCGTCGTGTCGATCGCCGCCGTCGCCCTGTCCATGCCGATCGACCTGCCCGACTGGGCGTACCTCATCATCGTCGCGGTCACGACCCTGGGTACCGCCCTCGGCGTGAAGCAGACGAAGAACGGGTTCTCCGAGTCGCAGAAGCGCAAGCTCGCCGACTGGCAGGCGGAGTACATCGACGCCCGCCACACACACGATGACACCGTCGACGAGCAGCCCGACCCGGAGCCGGAGTACGTGGGCCAGCACCGCTTGCGCGATACCGTCAGCGACGCCGCCCGTGACCTCACCGACTGGGTCGAGCGGTTCAACGCCGACCGGCGGTGCCGGTGATGCGTGGCGCGTGCGCGCTGGCTGTCCGCGCCTTGTGCTCGGGGTGGGTGATGCTCGGACTGATCGGATTGTCCTCGGCGGCCCGCGGGTTCTTCTACCTGCCCGCCGTCGTCCGCGACTCCGACCGCCTGCCGACAGTGGAGCAGTTCGCACCGCTGTGGGTGTGGGCCATCATCTGGATCACCGGCGGTGGTATCGCGGTGATCTGCGCGCTTCTCCGCCGGTGGATGCACCTCGGAATAGGAATCATCATCGGCCTGCCGATCATGTGGGCGCTGCTCTACTTCGGCTCGTGGCTGCAGGGCGACAGTCGCGGCGGGTACGTCACAGCGCTCACCTACGGTGTCGCAGCACTGACCGCGACCGCCTACTACGTACTACTGCACCAGCGAATCCAGCCCGGAGGTGATGCGCTATCGACGGAGGAAACATAACCCTCGCCGTCGCGGTCATCGGCGGCGTCAGCGCAATCGTCGGAGCCATCCTCACGCTTCGCGGCAAGACCGTGGAGCAGGGCCCGGAGTGGTACAAGACGCTGTCTGAGGATGTGAAGGCCTTGCGGGATGAGGTGAAGGTGCTCCGCGCCGAGGTTGAGGGGATGCGGGCGTGGCGGTGGGCTGCATTACGGTTCATGAAGGTGTTGCTCGAGCGGTTGCACCCGGACCAGCATCCACCGATCCCCGCAGAACTGCGCGAGGACCTCGACCAGTCGACACACTAGGCCGCGACTGCCTCCGATTCTGCGCGACGACCTGACGACGTGAGATAGCGTCACCGGTGGCGGGGTGCGCCACGGACCCGGCGGGTGACCTTGTCGGGCGTAGGATGGAGCCATCAGGGCAATCGGGACCGCCGATTGTCCTCAACGGCCCGGGGACGGGCTAGTTCAGAGGTGCAGCATGACTGCAAACATCCGTAAACCCCAGTGGCTCAACGACCTCTCCAACAGATTCACCCGAAAGCCGGAGGCCGTGACCAACATCATCTCACGGACGAGCGCGTCGTTCCGTCTTGTGTGGTGGCCAGCCTCCCACCATATCGAAGACGAGCTTCCTGGCCTACTAGAGAGCATCGCGATCAACGTCGGGCTGGTCGTGGAGGTCGAGGTACCCGACGGTGAGTGGATCGTCCCCGACGGCGAACTGGTCGTCTTGGGATCGCAGGTCCCGGTCACCAGTGTCAGTCACCTCCGCTCGAACGAGGCCCGCCTGTGGTTGACCGACGACAGGTCGCTGACCTTCGATGTGGTTTACCCTGACGAGAGTGTGCCACTGTGGGCCAGGGTGTTTCCCGGCAAGCAGGCCTCTCAGTGGGTCGACGACGGTGGCCATCAGTAGTCGGCGTTCGCGGTGAGTGGAGAATCCTGATCCTTTCCGACGCGTTGATTTTGTCTCTTTGGCGAGTGTTCAGTTCTGCGCTTTTGCCGGGGTTCGAGCATTCTCCAGCGGGAAGCGACCTTGGGGCGGTAGCATCTTGCTCGGCGGAATCCGTGGAGGGAATCTGCCAGGGTTGAGCGCCGCCGATCCCCCCTCAGGCGTGCAGCTCCCCGAAAGCTCACTTGCTTGAAGCGTGCACCCTGCGATCCGCGGCCCCAGACGGTCAACCCCGCTTAGGGTCGGGCGGCGCTGCCTGGATGACAGTCCACCCCCCATGTCTATGGTCTGCCGTCGAGCTGCCAAGGCCTTCGTGATGTACGCTGTTCGACATCACGAAGTACCAGGTTTTTATCAATGGCAGGAGCGAAAATGGCAGAGAAAGAGCATTCTAGCACTCCATCAATATCTCCAGAGAAAACGCTACTAGCTGGCTGCGGCAGGATTGGCACAAAGGTCGGCATCCGCCTTTCTGAGTTAGGGGGCAAAGCCGCCGCGCTTCGTCGTCACCCCTCCGATCTTCCGGATAGTTTTGAAAAAATCTCGATGGACCTAACCAAATCCAACATCGCCCCCTTAGGACACTACGACGCAATGGTCATCACAATCACTCCGAGCATCGGAACAGAAAGTAACTCCGAACAGGGTTACATAGAGTCGCTGAAAAATCTCCACGATCGACTCCCCTCGCTCCCAGATCGTGTAGTATTTGTCTCTTCGACAGGAGTCTTTGATTCCAGCCATCGCGGGAAAACACTGAGTGAAGTCGACATCCCGTCACCCACTTCTGACCGCGGTAGGCTACTAAAGAAGGGAGAGGAAGTTGCTCGCGAACTTTTCGGAGCTCATGTCATTCGGCCTGCCGGAATCTACGGGCACGGGAGGGAAATGATCATTAGGAAAGTGATGGATCATCAGCCAGTGCAATACGACAGGATGACGAATAGGATCCACGAACAAGATCTCGTCGAAGCAATCACCAGAGTGGTTACCGACGATCATCCGCCACGCATCTTGCACGCGGTGGACCTGGCGCCCGCTCCGCTGCAGGAGGTTGTCGAGTTCGTAGCATCGCAGCTCGGGGTCGAAGTTCCGCCGTCTCTACCTACCGATGGCCCGAGCGGAAAAATGCTCGACGGTGAACTACTTTCTGCATACTTAGGTGGACTGACGTTCCCATCATATCGTGAGGGATATAAGGAAATCTTGTCAGCACGGGCCCGATGAGCTGACTGTATGTCAGCAATCGAAGAGCGTTTTTCCCAGTAGCCCGTCACTCCTTCGCGGAAGCATCCTCCATACTCCCCTGACACCAGCCCCCATGCTCGACACTGTGACGGATTGACCGCCACCTTGTAGGAGCTGCCGCATGACTACGCCGACGTACCGTGATCTGACGACCCAGTTGCGCCTAACCTGGGTGGACGTCGAGGACGTGACGGCGACCCAGCGGGCGATCATCGAGGTCACTCCGGATACGGCGTACCTGGAGTTGCCGCGGGGGCGGCGTGGCGAGAAGGGGGCGAAGGGGGATGCGGGCCCGGGGCTGTGGTTCCGGCATCTGATCACGTCGCCGGCGGAGTTGCCGACGGACCTGGAACTGGTCGACGCAGGTGCTGCGTTCCCGGACACGAACAGTCGGTCCCTCTGGGTGTGGGAGGGGTCGGACTACGTGGAGATCCCGGACTTCATCGGTTTGCGCGGTGAGAAGGGCGAGACGGTTCAGGTCCGGGTGGGTGAGGTTCGTCCTGGTGGTGAGGCGTCGGTGATCGTGAACCAAGCGGCGTCGACGGATGAGATCACTGTTTTGGATTTCACGTTGCCTCAGGGGCCGCGTGGGCCGCAGGGAAAGGAGGGCGATCAGGGCGCGGGGTCGGCGGTGTCGGAGGCCCCGGATGTGGATCTCAGTCAGCCGCCGTCGCCGGGTGAGGCTCTGGTGTGGAACGGCACGATGTGGGCTCCGCGCACTGTCCTGAATCCGGTCGGCCCGTTCGCTCTGGGGCCGTCGGATTTCCAGGTGGTGAACGTCGGCCTGATCGAATCCGGGAATTGGTCGAGCGCGATCGTCGCGAGCATGACGGTGCCGGGCCTCCCGTTCGACTGGCGGCCGATGGTGGCCGGCGGCCTGTTCAAGGCGGAGACGCCGCTGAATTACCAGGTGGACGTCGAGGTGCGGGTGGGGAACGCCCAGCAGGGCGACGTAGTGGGCTACGGGGTCGGGAAGACTCTGCAGCGTTGGGATGATCCGACGCTGATCCGCCCGTTCTTCCCGCAGACGGTCACCCCGGGTTCTGCGTACGGAGTGGTTGAGGCGAACACGGCGACCACCATTTACGTCGTGGCGAAGAAGGCCGGCGGCGGTATTGGCGCGTGGAAGTCGGATCGTGAGTGGTCGTCGCTGGTGGTCATGGCGCAGCCGGTGGTGAACGACCTGTGACCGAGCCCTTGACCCCGAACGAGCAGAACGCGAGAACCCGCGCCGCGACCTACGGCATCCGCCCCGACCTGTACGAGGGGCTGCAGTCGTTCATGGTGAAGAAGGACGACCTGCCCCTGCTGGCTGGGGTCAGCGGCTACGTCGCGGCCAGTACACTCTCCCACCCTGGACATGGGGCCGCCGGCTACGGGCTGGCGGGGTTGAAGCAGTCGGCTCTCGTGCGAAATGCTGAGTATTTCGAGTTGCAGCCGGGCTCCGGCAACCCGTGGCCTATGCCGGTAGGCGGAATCCGATTCAACAAAACGGGGCTATGGAAGATCGACGTTCGCATCTCCTCGTCGGCGACCGCGACCACTAATTTCTTTCTCGATCGGATCGTATATCGCCGTGGAGTGGATCCCGTTTCGGAAAACGGCCGAGACGCGGGGGAATTTGAGTCCGGGGGCGCCAGCGGTGTCATCTTGTCGGACTCTTGCTTTCTCGAGGTGAACACCGCGGGCGATGAGCTGTTCTATCGGTCGAGAGTTATGGACGTCGAAATCGGCGGATCATCGGCCGAGATCTCCGCTATGTGCCTGACGGGATAGGGGCGTGTGATGACTGATTTCTGCACCGTCGCCCACCGGCTCGCGGCGTTCCGGGTGGATGGTCCGGACTCTGACCGTGACCCGGATCGGGCGCTCGTCCAGGGCCGCCTGACGCTGACCCCGATCGTCCCCGACGGTCACGTCGAAGTCGACGAGGACACCGCCACCACACTCGTCGTCGCGCCGATCGAGGTGCCGATCGTCGACGGCACGATCCGGTGGCGCGGCGAGCAGTCGGTCCGCGTCGTCGCCGGCATCGACTGGCGGGCCTCGTGGTCGCGCATGCAGTCCGACGGTTGGCCGTTCACCCTCTCCCCCATCCGCTTCACCGCCCCGCCGGGCGGCACCATCGATCTTTCGGAGGCACGACATGGCTGAATTCTGCACCGTCAAGAGGGCCGTCGCCGCCTACGTCGTCGACGGCCCCGACGACGACACTGACCCCGACCGACTCCCCGTCCAAGGGCAGTTGACCCTCACCCCGGTTCTCGGCGGTGGCGACGCCGTGACCATGGTAGAGGACGGCGCCCACGTCACCGTCGTCCCCCGGCCGATCGACGCCCGCATCAGCGACGGGGTGATCCTTCACCGCGGGCGCGAGGGCGTCCGCCTGCTGGCTGGTGGCGACCAGATGAACCCGCCCCGCCTGGTGTGGAAGGCGACGTTCGCCAACATGCAGGCCGGTGGATGGAGCTTCAAGCTCTCCCCCATCGTGTTCGAGGTCGTCCCCGGCGGCGAGGTGGACCTGTCGCTCGTGGCGCCAGTGGCGAACGTGCCGGAGGGCATCACCCGCGGCCCCGCGGGCACGTCTCTTCATGACATCGTGCCCGAGGGCGGGGAGCTTGTCGTCACCGTCTCCGACGAAGCCGGTGTGCGCGAACTCCGCCGCATCCCCCTCGACGACGTCGTGCGGGCCGAGGCGGACGCTGCAGCCAATGCGGCGGCCGAGCAGGCCGCGGGGGAGGTATCCACGTCGCTACGGCAGGCGGTCGCGGACGACACTGCCCGGGCAGTCTCGGCCCGCGACGGCGCTGAGACGGCGCAGAGGGGCGCGGAGGGCGCCCGGGATGATGCCCGTGGTGAAGTCGGGCGGCAGATCTCGGACCTGATCGACGGCGCGCCTGAGGATCTGGACACGCTGCGCGAGCTCGCCGAGTACGCCTCCGAGAACCGGGACATGCTCGACCAGGTCAACGAGGCTATCGCCAACAAGGCCGCCAAGGACCACGGCCACGAGATCACCGGCATCGATGGGCTCAAGGACGCCCTCGACGGGAAGGTCACCGCCGTCACGGATGGGGCCCGCCTGTACGGCACCACCGTCGCTGGCAGCCAGACCCGCCTGCAGTACTCCAGCCAGCCCACCGCAGGCACCGTGGCGTACCGGTCAACCCAGGGCGCGACGATGTCCGCCGGTGACCCGACCGGCGCCGACCACCTGACCACGAAGCGCTACGTCGACGCCGCGGTGCCAGCGATCGTAGTGGTCGACGCCATGCCGGACACCCCGGACGCCGGGACGATCTACCTTGTGAGGGAGGCGGAGTGAGCATTATTGTCGACGGCCTCACCATCGGCCAGGTCTTCCACGGGGCCGACGCCATCGCCGAGGTGTACCACGGGGCCGACCTGGTGTGGCAGAACAAGTCGCAGACGAAGATGGACTACGGGTGGGCGGACGCGCAGACTTCGCCCTACCGGGTGCTGTTCCTCGGCTCATCCACCACCTACGGACACAACGTCGCATGGCCCGAGGGATTCTCAAACCAGATGGTCGCGCACATCGTCTCTGATCAGATCCCTGTGCCGGCGACTCCGGTACAGCGGTCCACCTCGTCCCGCAATGCTCCCACTGGGGCGGGATTCCATTTCCACAATGCGGGGGTGGGCGGGGCGACGTCCGCGACGTACTGGTCGGCCGCGCAGAAGACGCTCACTGCAGCCTTCCTGCCGCGGCTTGTCGTGCACATGATCGGCTCAAACGACTACAGCGGCCAGATGTCCCCGGACGTGTACCGGGCGAACGTGGAGCGGGCGATCACCGAGGTCAACAACCGGTCTACGGGATGCCGACACCTCCTCGTGCACCAGTTCCGCCGGGAAGACGTCACCAACCCTGCGCACCCGTGGACCGCGTACCGCGACGAGCTGAAAGCGATAGCGGGGGCCCGCGACGACACTGATTTCTGCGATGCTGACCGGATCCTCACCGAGGAGATCGGATGGTCGAGCAGCTACCTGCAGGACGACAAGGTCCACGCGAACTGGCTGGGGAACACCCTGCTGGCCCGCGCCGTCCGAAACTACCTGGGCCTCGACACCCACGACGGGGAGCTGATCTACGGCTGGAACATCAAGACCGACACGCATCTCACTGACGGCACGCGACTGTCGTCGAAGGGGCCGGCGGAGGGGTCGAAGATCACCCTGCCGCTGCAGTCGACGGGTAACAATCGTCCGCAGGTTCGCAACCGCAACGGGGTCATGTCGGTCGACTTCTACAACGGGGCACTGAAAATGTCCACGGCGGCCTGGCCTGGCGCCGTGGCCGCCCCGATGACGATGTACATCACCTCGCGGATGTTCAATGACAGCTTTGGCACCTCGCAGAAGCCAATCTTCACCAGGGCTTTGTCGGCGGATGACGGCTACCTGTGGGCGTGGCGCGACACGAATTCAGGAACACTCAACGCGGCTTTGGGATCGGCATCGAGCCCGGGGGCCCCTGTCTCTCGGGACACGATCGATGCCCCCTCGGTCATTGCGGTCACGTTCCACCCCAACGGGTGGCAGACGGTGTATGTCAACAGCACGGTAGGAGTCGATATCGCGCCGATGAACAGCGCCGAGGCTGCTGGCCCGTGGCTTAAGTCGCTGAAGTTGATGACGAACACGGGCGAAAACACCTGGGGTGAGGTGGACATGTACGACTTCCGGCTGGTCAAGTCGGACCCGGATGTGCCCTCGTCGATGCGTGAACTTGGTGACGAGTGGGGGATCCAGATCATCACGCGGGCCTCCGGTTGGTACAACTCGGGCGAGGATGGCACCCTCCGAGCGGCGCCGGATTGGGCCGACACCATCCAGATCGTCGGCATCGGTGGTGGTGGCGGCGGAGCGGGTGGAGGCTTCTTCTCCACCGGTGACGGCGGGCGCGCCGGAACATGGGCGAACACCAGCATCCCCGTTTCCGGTGGGGACGAGATTCTCCCCCAGGGCGCTGCCGGAGGAAGCGGGGGCTCGTTCAACTCCAGCAACGGCGGCGCCGGGGGAACATCCTGGCTCAAGATCAACGATCGGGAAGTGTTCACCGCTGCTGGCGGCGGTCCGGGGACCAGCACGAATGGAAACCAGCCCGGACGCGCACCAGGCGACCATTCCGCGTTCGGTCGAACATTCGTCGGTGGCGCGGCGGCCAGCAACGGGCAGGCAGGCAACCGGCCCGGCGGCGGCGGAGGTCCCGGGGCGTCCGGCAACGGTGGCAACGGCGGCGGAGGCGGCCGCGTCTGGTGGAGGTTCGTCGCCCACCATTAACCCCGTGTGGTTCAATGATGTGAACAACCTGACGCGAAGAGGACCACCACATGATCGAATTCATCACGAACCTGATGGGTCAGCTGATCGACATTGCCCAGCTCA
Source organism: Corynebacterium sp. AOP40-4SA-5 (assembly GCF_052377355.1). Lineage (NCBI taxonomy): Bacteria > Bacillati > Actinomycetota > Actinomycetes > Mycobacteriales > Corynebacteriaceae > Corynebacterium > Corynebacterium sp. AOP40-4SA-5. Next base: position 62,291 of record NZ_JBQSWS010000004.1, on the reverse strand, counting down.
TCATCGGCTACATCACCCAGCAGGTCCCCGGCGGCGCCCCGGACTGCACTGACTGGATCGACCCTGGCGACTGGTACCCGGGCGGCGTATGGCCCGACGGAACTCCCATCCCCGACGACATCGTCTGCGGAGAAGCTACCCCACAAGCCGACTGAGGGCGTCCCGGGCCCGGTCCGCGGACACGTGCATGTAGCCGCGGGTCGACAGGATCGTGGAGTGCCCAGCTATCTGGCGGATCACCTCCGGGTCGACCCCATCCTCGAGCAGTAGGGACACCATCGTGTGGCGGGCCGAGTGCAGCGTCAACGGGCGCACCCCAGCCCGTTTGCACAGGTCCTTCCACGCCTCCCGGTCCTCGCGCCCCAACCGCGGCAATCCCCTGTTGTCCGGCCACACCAGGCCCAGCGACGTCTCCGGCGCCACCTCACGCCACTCCCCCAGCGCGTCCACCACCGGCCCCGGCAACGGCAGAGCGCGGACGCCGGCAGCCGTCTTGGGTCGCGTGAACCAGCGCCCCTTGTACGCTGGCCGCAGCTCGTACCACGACGGCGCGTCCGGCTCCTTGTGTCGGCACTGCCTGGCCGACGCATCCGCCCCGCACACACACCCATGACCGTGCCTCCACGGCAACTGCTGAACCTGCCACGACAAGTCCGCTATCCCGGCGTTCATGTCCAGCCGGGACCATTCAAACGCCAACAGCTCCGCCTGCCGACTGCCGAGCGTCAACGCCGCCAGCCACCGCGAGTACTCCCCCGGCCCGTCACCACGCGCCGTCGTCAGAATCGCCCGCACCTCCGCACGGCTGTACGACCCCCGCTCCTGCATCCGCGCCCGCGGCCGATCCATCCGGTCGCACACGTTCTGCGCGATCACCCCCTCCCGCACCGCATCCTTCAACGCCTTGCTCAGGGTATTGTGCACCGCCTGCACCACCCGATCCGACGCGCCCGAATCACGCACGCCCCGGTGCAGCTCCCGCACATCATCCACCGACAGCGCGTCCAGCCTCCGGGCACCCACATGCGGAGTGATGTGCTTCCGCACATACGAGCGATAGTTCGCCAAAGTTCGCGGGCCCACACGATCCGACGCGATCACATCACACCAGTGCAGCATCCACGCCGCCACCGTCGGCCGCACCCCCGGCGCATACGACCCATCCTCAATCTCCCGGATGCGCGTCTTCCGCTTGTCCAGACACTCCGCTTTCGACCGCGCCGACACCTCGACGCGGTTCCTCTTCCCATCCGGCCCGACACCGAGATCGAGCGTCGCGATCCAACGACCCTTCGCCTCCGACCATCGCGGCGGGTTGATGTCTCCACGTATCTCCACGGGGGTAGTCCTCTCACTTGGAATGTGCCGCCACAAGTCCCGCCATCAGCATGGTGCACCGTGGTGCAGAGCAAGCATCACTGGCAAATGCCAGAACCGAAACAGGCAGGAAAAGCGACTTGACTGCCAGTCACACTAGCATAACGGTCAGCTTCCCAAGCTGAATACGCGGGTTCGATTCCCGTCATCGGCTCCACTGAACAAACCCCCTCCGAGCAGCACCGGAGGGGGTTTCGTCGTAGTAGTAGGCCAGGACGCGGCATGCGCTGCAGCATCAGCTGCTGCTGAATGCCTACCCCGCACTCGCCTCCTGCCGTTGGCCCCGCGGAATTCGCCACCAAAGGTTAGGCAGGACTACAGTTCCCTCCATTAATAATGGTCACAATCAAGAAAAGGTGTACATGGAACCGACGACGACCTCCACTGACCGACATTTCAAGAGGTCGCTGGGCAACCTGGGGATCTTCTGCCTCGGCTTCGGATCCATGATCGGATTCGGTTGGATCGTGCTCACCGGCGGGTGGATCGAGGACGCCGGCGCAGGCGGCGCCATCATCGCCTTCCTCATCGGCGGCGGGATCATGGTCCTCGTCGGACTCGTGTACGCAGAGCTCGCGTCCGCCATGCCCTTCGCAGGTGGGGAGCACAACTACCTGATGCGCGGTATGGGTCCCCGGCTTGCACTGCTGGGCTCGTGGGGGATCATCGGCGGGTACGTCACCGTCTCGATGTTCCAGTCCGTGGCCGTCCCCCGCGCGGCGACGTACCTCTTCCCCGACCTCGCCCAGGTTCCGATGTACTCCATCGGCGGCGAACCCGTGTACCTCACCTGGGCACTGATCGGCACTGCGACCGCCGTCGTCCTCACCTGGATGAACATCCGCGGGATGAAGGGGTCGAGCCTCTTCCAGACGTCCATCATCCTCTTCCTCGTCATCGTCGGCCTGGTCCTGCTGGTCTCCTCGATCTTCAACGGCAAGGTCGAGAACGTGGAACCCTTCTTCAACAACGGGACGTCAGGAATGGTCGCGGTGCTCGTCGTCGTCCCGTTCCTCTTCGTCGGCTTCGACGTCATCCCGCAGTCGGCCGAGGAGTCCAACGTCCCGCCACGTCAGCTGGGAAAACTGATCGTCATTTCCGTGGTGGCGGCGACCCTGTTCTACATCATCATCGTCTCGACCACTTCCCTCGCCGCCCCGACCTCTGCCATCGAGTCCTTCGACCTGGCAACGGGAGACGCCCTGACCTACATGCTGGGCAATGACCTGTGGGGCAAGCTCGTCATCGCCGGCGGACTCGCCGGAGTGATCACCACGTGGAACGCCTTCATGGTGGGCGCGTCCCGACTGCTCTGGGCGATGTCCAGGTCAGGGATGATCCCCGCCTGGTTCGGCCGGATGAACGAGAACACCGGCACCCCGGTCAACGCCCTGCTCTTCCTGGGCACCGTCACCGGACTGGCGGCCTTCTTCGGCCTGGCGATGCTCGACTGGGCCGTCGACGCCGGTGGCCCCAGCATCGTCATCACGTACCTGATGGTCGCCGTCGTCTTCCTGATCCTGCGCAAGCGCGAGCCTTCGATGGAGCGCCCCTTCATGGTCGGACGACGTCCCGTCACCGGGAAGGTCGTCGGAGTCCTCGCCGTCCTCGCCACGGCGGCGATGCTGGCCCTCTACCTTCCCGGACTCCCCGCGTTCCTGAGCCTCGGCCCGTGGATCCTCTTCGGGCTGTGGTGGGTGTTCGGCATCTTCTTCGCCCTGCGCCTACCCTCGGGCATCGCCGGCGGCGAGGACTCCGAGGAGAAGCTGCTCGAGGCTCTCGCCGCGAAGCGCGGTAGCTGACCTACCTGTCATCCGAACCATGCCCCAGGTCAGCAAATGGAAAAAGTGAACGCCTGTGAGGCATCTGCGGGTACGTTGGGCGTGCTGTGACGATCGCGCGCGACCGCAGCGTTGGCGCTGGAGAACCCGGAACCGGGAAACAGTGACAGCCCAGCTGGAAGCCGAGCCCCCACGTGTCGGATACCCGAGCTGAATACGCGGGTTCGATCCCCGCGGTCGGATTCACTAAAAAAATACCCCTCCGAGCAACGACGGAGGGGTTCTACCGTCCACACATGCAGGGACCACACGTGATGGCCCCTACCCATTCGCGCGCTTTGTTGCCACAGCAGGCGGCGCGCCATCGAGACGGAGGGCAACAACCGTGCCCGACCCGTACTCGACCCGTGGCCGTCCGCAACGGTAGGGCGACTCTGAACGAGTAAGGGACGCTGTTGGCCGCAGCACTGGCGAAACTCCAGGGCCCGCGTATCCTCTTCACGATCAGCGCCCTCACCCCCGGTGAAGAATCTTCCCGGAATCCGACTCGCACCCCTGAGCACGGCCGTCAAGACAATAGAGTCACATCATGATCATACAGTCAATATGTGATCCTAGTTTCACACTGTGATACCATACGTTGCGTGGACTTCCGGAGAAACAGCCTGCAGCGCTTCCACACCACCGGTGCCGCGCCCAAGTACATCCCCCCGGAGCTCCGAGCAGCCGTCCGCCGAAAACTGGTGATGATCGCGCGTGCCACCAACATCAACGATTTGCGTGTCCCGCCAGCCAATCATCTCGAACGCCTCAGTGGCAGCCTGACCGGCTACCACTCCATCCGCGTCAATGCACAGTGGCGCATCATATTCATCTGGACAGACAAAGGAGCTGTTGACGTTGACTTCACCGACTACCACCGCTGACCGCGCCGATGACGCGGCAGTCGTGCCCGTTCCCCACCCCGGCGAGATCCTGCGGATCGAATTCCTGGAACCGTTGGGCGTCACCCAGTACCGCCTGGCCAAGGACATCCACACCACCGGTTCGCAGATTTCCAAGCTGGTGCGCGGAACCATCGGGGTCAGTGCCGACATGGCCCTCCGCCTGTCCGCCTACTTCGGCAACTCCGCCGAATTCTGGCTTGGACTGCAGGTGGAATACGACCTGTGGCAGGCCAGCCAATGCACCGACACCAGCAGCATCTCCGCCCTGGACACCTCCGCCCGACCCGCCTGACCCCCGCCGACGCCTCGGCATCCACACCAGTGGATGCCTGCACGGCCGGCTGCCGTCCCCCACCGTGAAACGATGTAGACATGAACCGACCAGAGATCCTCTTCATCGGCGGACGCTCGGGCGTGGGGAAGTCCACCGTGGCCTTCGCGCTCCATGACCTGCTGGCTTCGAAGGACGTCACACATGCCGTCATCGAAGGTGATGCTCTCGATCTGGCCCACCCCTCCCCGTGGAGGCAGCGGATGGCGGAGCGAAATCTCGCTGCCGTGTGGTCGAACTACCGCGACGACGGCTACCACCGGCTGATCTACACCAACACCGTCTCGGTCCTGGAAGTGGACGAACTTGCCGCAGCCGTGGGTGGCGATCCGGACGTAACCTCGGTGCTGCTGCAGGCGACCGACGCGACCGCCAAGTATCGCCTGGAACGCCGTGAACACGGGGACAGTCTCCGGGAGCACATCGAGCGAAGCACAAAGGCCGCGTCGTTCCTCGAGAAGAAGGCGGCGCCGTCAGTACACCGCATCCCGACCGGCGGACGGACGCCTGAGGAAATCGCTCTGGTGCTCGCCGACTTGGCCGGCTGGGAGGCCTCATAACAAAGACTCCCCAGCATCGACCGGCTACTGTGCTCAACATGGACTGGAGAAATGACCGAATAGGGTCCGCACGCCGCGGCGAAAACCCCACTGTCCTCGGCGAACTCAATTCGGGCTTCGCTGTCATCGGAGACCCCCAGTTCCTCCCGGGCTACAGTCTCTTGCTCAGCAAGAACTCCGAGGTTACGGCCCTCTCTGAGCTCCCCAGGAGGGAACGTCTTGACTTCCTTGCTGACGTGGACCTGCTCGCCACTGCAGTCGAGCGTGCGTGCCGTAGCGTTGATCCGGGCTTCCGTCGGGTCAACATTGAGGTACTCGGGAACATGGACGACTATGTCCACGCCCACATCTTCCCGAGGTATCAATGGGAACCGGACGACCTGCCCTACCGCCCCGTGTGGCACTATGACCCCGCCAACTGGAGCGACCCCACCACTGCACTGTCCTCCGCCCACGATGCCCTGCGACAATGCATCACCGACGAGATTACTGACCTTCAGGCAGCCGAGTAAGCATAGTCCCCTTTCCCGGGACGCCGGCCGGTTACCTCGCGGTCCTGCAGTCGGGCCCAGTGCACCTACGCCTCCCCGACCAGCCGCTCCCACAGGGCCGGGTCGAAGGTCGTCGGGGAGACACGCACCATGTGGCGGACGGCGTCGTCGAGCTTCGCGCGCCACACCCGCACCGCGCCGTCCGCCTTGCCCGCCAACAGGGCGTTGAGGATGTAACGGTCGTCGCCCACGATGCGCTGCACCGCGGGGGCGTAGTCCAGCTGCAGCACGGAGATGAACATGCGCAGCCGCAACGTCAACGCGTGAAACACCCGCGACGACTGCGGCAGGCCGCTGGCGTCCGCCAACGTCTGCTGGAAGTGCAGGTCAGCCTGGTCCACGTCCGCGGCCGTCCCGTGCTCCACCGCAGCCTCCACCGCCCGCAACGCCAACTGCGGTGCCAGCATCTGCTTGCGCGAGCGTCCCGAGCACCCCCGCAGGATCACCGCCCCCACCTGCAGCCGCGCCGCGTAAAGGTCGATGATGTCGCTGCCCGTCACCAACGGCAGGGCGAACGTGCCACCCGTGGCCGTGAGCAGACCGTCGTCGACCAGACGGCGCATCGCCGAGCGCACCGCCGACACCGGGATCTCCATGTGGTTCGCCAGCCTGGTGCTGGTCACACGGTCGCCCGGGCGGAAGCCGGCGTTCATGATCTCCTTGCGCAACGCGATGGCGATCTGCTCGGTCACCGAGATCTCGTTCTGCAGGCGCCTCGGCGTCGCCCCTGACTGGGCGTTGGACGGGGGTGGATACTCCGCCAGGGATAGGTGGTCCGAGTCAAAACCCCCATCATTTCTGGTTCTACGGCTCTCCGCCCCACCCACCTCAGGGCGTTCCCACTGCAACCCGTGCAACCCGTGGCCCACCGCGACGGACACCTGTGCGAGCAGGTCGCCGGGGACGGCGTCGACGGTCGGCACGCAGGCGTCGAGCACCGCCGACAGCTGCCCCAGGAAGCCGTCCCAGCTCTGCCCGCCGGGCTCCCACATCACCCGGACGACCCCCGGCGGCGGCCCGTCGTCCCCGCCGTCGAAGGACGCCTGACTCTGCGGCCAACCGGACACGCCGGCCACCCGCAACGCCGCCATCACCGCCGTGGCCCGCCGGTCGGCAGTCTGTCTCTCACCGCTGCGAACAGTCACCTCATCTGGGTGTTCGCCGTCCTGTGCACTGTCCCGCGCCTCGAAGTGCAGGACGACCCGCGGGTACTCCACGCGGAAACCCGTCATCCACAGCTCCCCCTGGGTGGGCAACGTGAGAGCGTCCGGGTCGTCCGCCCCCGCCCGGATCCGACGCATCGCCCGACTCACCACCGGCTGGCTCAGACCCGTCATCAACGCGATCCGTCGCGTGGAGTAGTCACGCCCACCCACACGCGGCCCGGCCGTCGCCAGAACTCCGGCGACGATCTCGTCGGCGACCTCCTGCACCCGGGGGCGCCCCCGTGGTGGGGACGGTGGGTACGCCTCGGGGGGGATTTCTACGGCCATAAGCACAGGGTGCCACATTCCCGTACCCGTTTACCGATTTTTGACTCAAAGTGTGGCCGTGTCCGGAACTGCCCCTGTCTGTGATGCGGGCGATACGCGGATACTCGGCCAGTATCAGTGACATTGGCGGCAGGCACCCCTAACCGCATCGATCAAGAACGCTTCCGAGGAGGACACCCCATGACGACCGCGAACCCCGCGTCCGGCAAGGAGAAGAAGAACACAACCACGGCCCCGGTCGAGGTCAAGCCCTCGGCACAGGACGCCGGCACCACCTCCGCCGTCTCCACCGAGCACCTCGCCCCCCTCGCCGACGCCGCGGTCGCCAAGGTCACCGCCTGGCTCAACGCCAGCCGGAAGTCCGACGTGAAGCCGAACCCCTCGGCCGAGCGGCTGTCCGCCGTCCTCTCCGACCCCAACGGCCTCGACTTCACCGTCGGCTTCGTCGACCGGGTCGTGCGTACCGAGGACCAGCACGCCGCCGGCCGCGCCCTCGCCGAGCTCGGCTCGATCATGCCGGACACCCTCAGCACCCTCGACAAGGCGCAGATCAAGATGGGTTCCGCTCTCGCCCCGGTCATCCCGCAGATCGTGGTCCCCGCCGCACGTCAGCGCATCCGCTCCATGGTCGGCCACATGATCGTCGACGCCCGGGACAAGAAGTTCGGCAAGGCCGTCGCCGAGCTCACCTCCGGTGGCCACCGCCTGAACATCAACCTCCTCGGTGAGGCCGTCCTCGGCGAGGCCGAGGCCGACAACCACCTCGAGGAGACCCGCCGCCTGCTGGCCCGCCCGGACGTGGACTACGTCTCGATCAAGGCGTCCTCCATCGCCTCGCGCATCAGCCTCTGGGGCTTCGAGGGCACCGTCGACTACATCGTCGAGCGCCTCACCCCGCTCTACGTCGAGGCCGCCCGCGCGCCGAAGGGCTCCAAGTTCATCAACCTGGACATGGAGGAGTACCGCGACCTCACGCTGACCATCGCCGTCTTCCGCCGCCTGCTCAGCCTGCCGGAGACCAAACACCTGGAGGCCGGCATCGTGCTGCAGGCCTACCTGCCGGACGCCCTCGGCGCGATCCAGGAGCTCTCCGCCTTCGCCGACGAGCGCGTCGCCGACGGTGGCGCCGGCATCAAGGTCCGCCTGGTCAAGGGGGCGAACCTGGCCATGGAGACCGTGCACGCCGAGGTCGCCGACTGGCCCGTCACCACCTGCGCCTCCAAGCAGGACACGGACGCCAACTACAAGCTCGTCCTCGACTGGACGATGCACCCGGAGAACATGCGCGGCCTGCGCCTGGGCGTGGCCGGCCACAACCTCTTCGACATCGCCTTCGCCCACATGCTGTCCGTCAAGCGCGGCGTCACCGACCGCGTCGAGTTCGAGATGCTTCAGGGCATGGCCACCGAGCAGGCCGAGGCCGTGAGCTCGGACGTGGGCCAGCTGCTGCTCTACGTGCCCGCCGTGCGTCCCCAGGAGTTCGACGTCGCCATCTCCTACCTGGTGCGTCGCCTCGAGGAGAACGCCGCCAGCGCGAACTTCATGTCCGGCATCTTCGACCTGGAGCCCGGCAACGAGATCTTCCGCCGCGAGGAGGCCCGCTTCCGCGCCTCCCTCGGCGACCTCTCCGAGCTGCTGTCCACCAACGGTTACACGGCCCCGCTGCCCAACCACCTGCAGGACCGTTCCGCCGAGGTCGAGCCGTCGTCCGACGAGCTCGCCGCGTCCTACGCCGACGGCGTCCTGCCCGCCTTCGACAACGAGGCCGACACCGACCCGTCACTGCCCGCCAACCAGGCGTGGGCCGCCGAGGCCATCGCGGTCTCCGCGCAGGACGGCTGGCTGGACGCCCAGACCGCGCCGACCATCGTCGCCGACGCTGAGGTCGACGCCCTGGTCACCTCCACCCGCGACGCCGCCGCCGACTGGGCCGCGACCCCGGCCACCGAGCGCGCCGCGATCCTGTACCGCACCGCCGACCTGCTCGCCGCCCGCCGCGGCCACCTGGTCTCCATCGCCGCCGCCGAGGTCGGCAAGGCCGTCTCCCAGGCCGACACCGAGATCTCCGAGGCCATCGACTTCGCCCGCTACTACGCGCACTACGCCCTGGAGCTCGAGAAGGTCGACAACGCCGCCTTCACGCCCGACAAGGTCGTGCTGGTCACCCCGCCGTGGAACTTCCCGCTGGCCATCCCCGCCGGCTCCACCTTCGCCGCGCTGGCCGCCGGTGCCGCGGTGATCCACAAGCCGTCGAAGCCGACCCCGCACTGCTCCATGGCCATCCTCGACGCCCTGTGGGACGCCGGCGTGCCGCGCGAGGTCCTGCGCGGCGTGTACCCCGCCGACCGCACGGCAGGACGCAGCCTCGTCAGCCACCCCTCGGTCGACCGCGTGATCCTCACCGGCGCCTCCGAGACCGCCGCGATGTTCGAGTCCTGGCGCCCGGAGCTGAAGATCAACGCCGAGACGTCCGGCAAGAACGGCATGATCGTCACCCCCGCCGCCGACCGCGACCTGGCCGTCGCCGACATGGTGTACTCCGCCTTCGGCCACGCCGGCCAGAAGTGCTCCGCGGCCTCCCTCGGCATCCTCGTCGGCAGCGTGTACGACTCCGAGCGTTTCCGCCGCCAGCTGGTCGACGCCGCCGCCTCGATGATCATCGACTGGCCGACCAACATGCGCGCCGACATGGGCCCGCTCACCGAGCTGCCCAGCGACAAGCTGCAGCGCGCGATGACCACCCTGGAGGACGGCGAGTCCTGGCTGCTCAAGCCGCGCCAGCTCGACGACACCGGCCGCCTGTGGTCCCCCGGCATCAAGGACGGCGTGAAGCCGGGCTCCTTCTTCCACCTCACCGAGGTCTTCGGCCCGGTCCTGGGCCTGATGAAGGCCAAGGACCTGGACGAGGCGATCACCCTGCAGAACGCCACGGACTTCGGCCTGACCGGCGGTATCCAGAGCCTCGACCCGTCCGAGGTGCGCACCTGGGTGGAGCGCATCGAGGTCGGCAACGCCTACGTGAACCGTGGCATCACCGGCGCGATCGTGCAGCGTCAGTCCTTCGGCGGCTGGAAGCAGTCCTCCGTGGGCCTGGGTTCCAAGGCCGGCGGCCCGAACTACGTGATGCTGATGGGCAGCTGGGCCGACGACACCGCCGCCGGTTCCTCCGTCTCGCCCACCGGCTCCGCCCCGGTGGACGGCTACATCGCCGAGCTGCAGCGTCGGAACACCCTGTCCGTCGCCGACGCCGCCTGGCTCGCCGCCGCCGGACGTTCCGACAACGACGCCTGGGAGGCCGAGTTCGGCACCCCGCGCGACGTCACCGGCCTGACCGCCGAGGCGAACATCTTCCGCTACCGGCCCGCGCACGTGGTGCTGCGGATCAGTGCGGACGCCCGCCCCGTCGAGGTCGCCCGCGCCGTCATCGCCGCCCACCGCACCGGTTCGCCTCTGCGCGTCGTCGTCGACCCGACCGTGGACGGCAAGGTGCAGGACGTCCTGGCCGCGTCCACCCGCCTGGGCGTCGGACACACCATGACGACCGCGGACGACGACGACTTCGCCGCGCAGCTGTCGTCGCGTGCCCTGGACGACGGTGTCGGTGCCCGCGTGCGTGTCATCGGCACCCGCAACCCGGAGACCCTCTCCACGCTGGCCGACCGTCCCGAGGTGTGCCTGCTCAACGACGAGGTCACCGCCTCGGGCCGCGTCGAGCTGCGCCTGTGGCTCAAGGAGCAGGCCGTGTCCATGACGCTGCACCGCTTCGGTAACCCGAGCACCGAGTTCCACGCCCTGGCCGACGAGGTCCGCCGCGGGTAGGAGCGCTGGAGCGCGCTGCACGGCACTGCCGTACACGGAATAGCCAGGGGCAGGCCCACGTTGCACCGGATGTGGACATCGACATCTGGTCCGACGTGGCCTGCCCCTGGTGCTACATCGGCAAACGCCGTTTCGAGACGGCCCTCGCCGCCTTCCCCCACCGCGACGAGATCACCGTGGCCTGGCACTCCTACCAGCTCGACCCGACGCTGCCGGAGCACGACGACCGCTCGGAGGCCGAGTACCTCGCGGCGTCCAAGGGGATGCCGATCGATCAGGTCCGCCAGATGTTCGGCCACGTCGCCGAACAGGCCGCCGCAGAGGGGCTGGACTACGACTTCGACTCGCTGGTGGTCGCCAACTCCCTGCGCGCCCACCAGCTGATCCAGCTGGCGAAGGAGCACGGCGGGGAAACCACGGACACAGTGGACACCGTGGAGGAGGCCCTGTTCCGCGCCCACTTCGTCGACGGTGAGGACATCGGGGCGTCGGACGTCCTGGTGCGTATCGGTGTCGCCGCGGGTCTGGACGCCGACGTGGTCACCGCCGAGCTGCAGGACGGCACGCGGATCCCCGCGGTGCAGGAGGACGTCCGGCATGCGGCGTCCCTCGGCCTGAACTCGGTGCCCACGTTCGTGCTCGACATGAAGCTCGCGGTACCCGGCGCGCAGCCGGTGGAGGTCTTCACCCGGGCGCTCGAGCAGCAGTGGGCGGCGTCCCACCCCGCCCCGACGATCGCGACCGTCCCGGGGGTGCAGGACGAGGCGTCCTGCGGGCCGGACGGCTGCCAGCTCTAGGAGCCGGCGCGCCCCGTGCCGTCCTTGCCGCGGATGAAGATCAGGCTGGCGAGGGCGCCGACGACCGCCAGGATCGCGGCGATGATGAAGATGCCGTGCAGCCCGTCGATGAAGAAGCCGAGGGTCTCGTGGGCGAAGGCCTGCGACTGCCGGCCGATCTCCTGGAAGAGGCCACCCTCCGCGGCGTCGCGCAGCCGGTCCTCCATGGCCGGGGGCATGCCGGGCGGGAACTGCATGCCGTCGATGCCGGTGTTGACCTTGTTGGACAGGTACGCCCCGTACACCGCCACACCGAAGGCGGTGCCCAGCGGCAGGGCGGTGTTCGCCAGGCCGGTGGCCATGCCCGTGCGTCCGGACGGCACGACCGCCACCGCCAGGGACATCACGTGCGGCAGCATCAGTCCGGTGCCCGCGCCGAGCACCAGGTACATCGGCAGCAGGTCGGCCCACCCGGAGTCGACGTCCATCACCAGTCCCAGCATCAGTCCGCCGGCGACGATCAGCATGCCCGCCGCCTGGACCACGCGGACGGGAACCCACCGCACCAGGGCGATGCCCACCGCGGAGAACACGACCATCGGCACGGCCAGCGCGCTGGAGACGTAGCCGATCTCCAGGGCGGAGAGTTCGAGCTGCCCGGCGAGCCACAGGATGATGAAGGGCATCATGCCGAAGCTGAACATGCGTGAGGCGAAGGCGTTGAAGGTGACGGTGGCGAAGGAGGGGATGCGGAAGAGGCGGAAGTCGACCATCGCCCGGTCACCCTTGGACAGTTCGAACAGGACCAGCGCGGCGAAGAGCAGCACGCCGGCGGCCAGGGAGGCGATGATGATCTCGCTGGTCCAGCCCTGCTCCTGGCCGTCGATGATGCCGTAGTTCACCAGCACCAGCGACACGACGATCAGGATCACCGCCCACACCGAGATCCGCGGGACGCCGGACGCACCGGGCGCACCGGACGCACCGGACGACGCAGCCGCCGCACCGGCGGCGCGGCGTGCGTCGCGCTCCTCGCGGTGCAGGTCGGGGATGAACAGCAGGGTCGCGAGCATCACGAAGATGCCGATGGGGATGTTGATCGCGAAGATCCACTCCCAGGTCCCGGTCTCCACCAGGGCGCCACCGACCAGCGGGCCGAAGGCGCTCGCCGCACCGCCGATGCCCATCATCGCCGCCACCGAACGCGTGCGTTTCGCCGAGGAGTCCGGGTCCGCCGGGTCGAAGGCGTCCGCCAGCAGCGGGGTGCAGGTGCCGAACACCAGGGCACCGCCGGCACCCTGCAGGGCGCGGAAGGCGATGATGCCGGCCTCCGAGCCGGTCGTCACGCAGCCGATCGAGGCGGCGAGGAACAGGACGTGGCCGATGAGGAAGATACGTCGGCGTCCGACGATGTCCGACAGGCTCGCCGCCGCCAGCAGCAGGGAGGCGAAGGTGAGGCTGTAGGCGTTGATGACCCACTGCGCCCCGGAGAGCGAGAGCCCCAGGTCCGCGCTGATCGAGGGCAACGCGACGAGCACGATCGTGATGTCGATGGTCATCATCACCGTCGACAGGGCGGCGACGGTGAGGCTCCACCCCACGGGGCGCGGCGACGGCAACCGGTGCCGACCACCCGCACCCGCCTGGCGGGGGTTGGCCCGCGGGGGAGCCGGCGAGTTCGAAGTCATGCTCCAACTGTATCGGAGGTGAAATGGCCACCCCTGCATATCCGCCCCCAATCCACTCCGGTAGCCAGGCGCGGCATTAGTGGTTAGCATGACCCACAAGCGACAGACACCACTCTCCGACCTCTCCCGGCCCTCTCCCCGGCCTCTCCCTTCTCCCCTCTCCGCCCTCCAACCTCCACACACCCCTCACCCCTCCCCTCTCCACGCGCCCGTCACCACCATGCGGGCTGAACAAGGTGATTCACCGTGATCCTCGGAAAAGCATCAACTGACCCCTCACCCCCCACCACGAGCTCCGTGGCCACGCGCCCGACAGGCACCAGTGTCCAGCGCATCTCCCAGGCCCGGGAGCGCCGCCAGGACCGCCACCTGCAGCGCAAGTGGTTCTTCATCGTCTCGGACGCGATGGCGCTGTTCGCCGCCACGTTCATCGCCAACGCGGTGAGCCTCTACCTGTGGAAGCCCCTGGGCTGGGCACTGGTGGAGGAGGTCTTCTCCCTGCGCAGCCTGGGGATGACCTTCCTGCTGACGATGTGCTGGGTCGCCGCGATCACCGTGTGCCGTGGCTACAGCCACCAGGCGAGGGCGTTCCCCACCATCGGACGCGAGCTCGTGATCAAGGGGTCCCTGTGCTACTTCGCGGCACTGGCCTGCGTGGACGCCCTGTCGTCCTACGGCCTGTTCCGCCAGTTCGCCCTGCTGGCCCTGCCCACCGGGCTGGTGCTGATGGTCATCACCCGCAACCTGTCGCGCCGCTACACCTCCCGGTTCCGCACGGACCTGCAGCGTCAGTTCCTGGTGATCGGCAACGTCGCCGACATCAACAAGCTGCTGACCACCTCCTGGCACGAGAACAACACCACCGACGACACCGCCGCCGGACGCCCGGGCTGGATCCACGCGATCCTGGTCACCGACCCGCACAACCAGCACCTGCTGGCCGACACCGGCGACGTTCCGCTCAACTCGATCTGTATCGACGAGTCCTTCTCCAACGAGGACTTCGTGGCCACCGCCGCCGGCTACAACTGCGACGCGGTGTGGGTCGCCTCCCTGGCGGAGTTCGGCCACCGCAACCTGCGCCGCCTGTCCTGGCACCTGGACCGGCTGAACATGCGCCTGTACCTCGACCCGATGATCGAGGGCATCGCCGGCACCCGCCTGAACGTGGTCCCCTTCGGTCCCAGCCACACCCTGTACGTGGACCGTCCCCGCTTCAACGCGGCCAACGGGCTGGCCAAGCGCTTCTTCGACGTCGCGGTCTCCGCGTTCGCCCTGGTCGCCGTCTCGCCGATCCTGGCGATCACCGCCCTGGCCATCAAGCTGGAGGACGGCGGCCCGGTGTTCTACGTCAGCGACCGCATCGGCTACCACGGCCGCTCGTTCCGGATCTACAAGTTCCGCAGCATGCACACCGACGCCGACGAGCGCCTGCAGAAGCTGCGCGACGACGTCGGCGCCGACGGCCTGTTCAAGATGAAGGACGACCCGCGCGTCACCAAGGTGGGCAAGTTCATCCGCAAGACCAGCATCGACGAGCTCCCCCAGTTCGCCAACTCCCTGTTCGGCACGATGAGCGTGGTCGGCCCGCGCCCGCACCTGCAGCACGAGGTGGACGCCTTCGGCGACGACATGCGCATGCGCATGGAGGTCCGCCCGGGCATCACCGGCCTGTGGCAGGTCTCCGGACGTTCCGACCTGACCCCCACCCAGGCCGAGAAGCTGGACCTCTACTACGTGGACAACTGGTCGCTGTCGCTGGACGTGCGCACGATCCTGCAGACCGTCCAGGCCGTGCTGCTGTCGCGGGGTGCGTACTAGATGACCACGATCCTGCACGTCACCGACTGTTTCGACGGTGGGGTGGCCACCGCGGTCAACCAGTACGCGCGGCTGACCCCGGAGTACCGCCACGTGCTGCTGGCCAACAACTCCCGCAGCACCGCCCCCACCGCAGGACGCACCCCTGGCGCGTTCAGCGCCGACGAGACGCTGCCGGGCTCACCCGCCGCCGCGGTCACCGCGGTGCGCCGCGCCGCGGACGCCCACCGGGCGGACGTGGTGCACGCCCACTCCAGCTTCGCCGGCGCCTACACCCGCGTGGCACGGTCCTTCGACCTGGTCACGCCGGGGCGTCCGGCACGTCCGGTGGTCTACACCCCGCACAGCTTCGCCTTCGAGCGCGCGGACATCCCCGCCTGGAAGCGCGGCGCCTTCCGCGCCATGGAGCGCTCCCTGCACCCGCTGACCACCGTCGGCGCGTCCTGCGCGCAGTGGGAGGGTGAGCTGATGGTCGGCCTGGGACGCACCCCTGTCGTGGTGGTGCCGAACGCCCTGATGGACGACCACCCGGCGGTGCCGGGCAGCTGGTCGTCACCGCAGGACGGTGCCGCCCCCGTCGTCGGCGTGGTCTCCCGGGTCACCCCGCAACGCGACCCGGCGTTCTTCGCCGAGACCGCCCGCCGCATCCGGCGGCGCATCCCGGACGCCCGGTTCGTGTGGATCGGCGACGGCGACGGCAAGGACGCCTCCCTGGTGGACGTCCTGACCGACGCCGGGGTGGAGGTCACCGGCTGGCTCTCCGGCGAGGAACTGCGCCGCCAGGTCGCCGGACTGTCGCTGATCGTGCATACCGCACGGTGGGACGGCTTCCCGATGGCCGTGCTCGAGGCCCGGCGCATCGGCGTCCCGCTGCTGGTCCGTGACATCCCGGCGCTGCGGGAGTGCCCCGCCACCGCCCGGTTCGACTCCCCCGACGACGCCGCGGCCAAGGCCGTGACGATCCTGCGGGAACGTTCCGACCCCTCGCACTGGGCGGGCCTGGACGAGTCCCACACCCCCGAACGCCAGCACGCGGCCCTCACCGAGGCCTACTCACTCGCACTCGAACTCACCGGAAGGAGGAGACGTGGCAGAACCCGACAGCCCAGCAGCTGAACCGGCCGGCACGGGCCGCCGGTCACCGCTGGAGTCGCCCCTGCTCGTCGCCGTCCTGCTCGGGGCGGTGGCGGTCGTCGTCGGGCTCGTGGCCCGCGCCACGATCACCGGACGCTTCGGCGGCTTCGGCAACGACGCCGGCACCATCCGCGAGATCATGACCTCCCCGTTCAGCGCCATGGACCTGGGTTACGGCTCCTACTCGGTGATCGCCCACTTCTACGGCGCCCTCGGCATGGAGGACGCCCCGACCGCCGCCTCCGTGTTCGGCGCGGTCATCGGCTCCACCGCGCTGGGCATCGTCCTGGTGCGCGTCGGCGGGGTGCACGCAGGGCGGATCTCCCTGGTCCTGGCCCTGGCCACCCCGGTGCTCATCGGTCTGTACCAGGCGACCTACACCAAGGAGATCCTGATCTCCCTGGGCATGATCGCCATCGTGCTGATGCCGATGAACCTGCTCGGCGAGATCGTGGTCGTCGCCGCACTGGCGCTGCTCGGCACCGAGTACCGCACCTACTGGTCGATCGTCGCGGTCGTCTACGTGGTGCTGCGCCTGCTGCTCGCCCGCCGCACCTCACTGCAGGGACGCCGGATCTCCACCACCCCGTGGCGGGTCGTGCGCATCCTCGCACTCCTCGGCGCGCTCGCCGGGCTGGCCGTGTGGATCGGCACCGGTGAACCCGCCGACTACTTCCGCACCGCCGTGAACGAGGGCGAGGCCCGCCAGGCGGTGACCGGGTCGATCATCACCCGGTTCATCGAACTCCCCGAACCGCTCGGCGGCATGGTCAACGTGGTGCTGACCATCCTGTTCTTCATCGTGCCGCTGCCGCTGGCGGCGAAGTTCTCCCCCTACTACCTGGTCATCGGCATCGTGTTCGCCGCGATCTGGGTCAGCGCGGTGTACGCCGCGTCCGCCGCCGCACGCGCCGGCGCCACCCCGGCCGACCGGGCCCGGATCCCGCGACGGCACCGACGGATGATGGCCCGCTTCGCCGCGGTGCCGCTGTCCTTCCTCGTCGTCCAGGGCCTGTTCGAACCCGACTGGGGTTCGGCCCTGCGGCACGCCACCCCGATGGTGCCCCTGATCGTGGGCGCCGTCGCCCTCAACGAACGTTACAGACCGAAAACAGAACCGACAGACACGACCGAACCGACAGACAAGAAAAGGACCCTCTCCATGACAGCCTCCACCACCTCACAGGAGACGTCCGGCGCCTCCGGGCAGAATTACCTCGCCACCTACCTGGGTTACCTGCGCAAGTCCTTCTGGATGCTCCTCGTCGGAGCACTCGTCGGCGGTCTCATCGGCTGGGGCGCCTCCGCACTGATGACGAAGGACTACACCGCCACCTCGCAGCTCTACGTCGGCGCCGCCAACACCGGGAACTCCGCCGACGCCTACCGCGGCACCCTGCTGAGCCAGAGCCAGGTCGGCACCTACGCCGAGATCGCCACCAGCCGTGCCCTCGGCGAGCGTGTCGCCGAGGACCTCGGCCTGGACCAGTCCCCCGCCGAGGTGGCCTCGATGCTCACCGCCGGTGCCAACCGCGACACGGTGATCCTCAACATCAACGCCGTCGCCACCGACGCCGGGCTGGCACGGGACGTCGCCAACTCCGCCGCGACCGAGCTGACCAGCATGGTCGCCGAGCTCAACACCACCGCCTCCCCCGGCGGTGAGTCCAGCGCCCCGCAGCTCGCGCCGCTGAACGACGCCCTCACCCCGGACGCCCCGTCCTCCCCCAAGACGCTGCAGAACGCCGGCATCGGCATCCTCATCGGCCTGGTCGTCGGCCTGGCCGCCGCGATCATCCGCGGCATGACGGACCGCCGCATCCGCGACCAGCACGCGATCACCGACATCGTCGGTGCACCGTCCGTCGGCTCGATCAGCACCAGCGACAACCTCTCCGGCGGCGGAGCCAACAACAGCACCGAGACCGCCGGCTCGCACGTCCTGGACTTCTCCGCCGCCCCGGTCATCGCCGCCGAGCAGTTCCGCGAGCTGCGCACCAACCTGCGCTTCCTCGACGTGGACAACCCCCCGACCGTCATCGCCGTGACCAGCGGCATGCCCGGCGAGGGCAAGTCCACCCTGGCCACCAACCTGGCGCTGGCCCTGGCCGACGACGGCGAGCGTGTCTGCCTCGTGGACGCCGACCTGCGTCGTCCCCGCGTCGCCGACTACCTCGACGGTGACCTGCAGTCCGAGGTCGGCCTGTCCACGGTGCTCTCCGGTGCCGCCGACGTCGACGACATCGTGCAGGACTCCGGACGCGACAGCCTGTCGGTGATCACCTCCGGCCCGCAGCCGCCGAACCCGGCGGAGCTGCTCGGCTCCCAGCGCTTCCGCGACCTACTCGCCGAGCTGGACTCCCGCTACGACTACGTCGTGGTGGACGCCTCCCCGGTCATCCCGGTCACCGACGCCGCCCTGGTCGCCTCCGCGGCCGACGGCATCATCCTGGCCGTGCGCCACGGCAACACCACCGTGGACCAGCTCACCCGCACGACCACCAACCTGAACCAGGTCAGTGCCCACATCCTGGGCACCGTGTTCACCATGACCCCGAAGTCCGAGGGCAAGGGCTACTACCGCAACGGCTACGGTTACGGCTACGGCAACACCGCCCGCGCGGTGAGCTCGGCGAAGAAGACGAGCAGCACGAACGCCGGCTCCACCGGTTCCACCGGCCCGAGCAGCGTGAGCGACGCCACCGCCAGGGAAACGGTGGGAGCGGACCGCTGACCTCCCCCGCACCCGAGGAAACCGGTCGTTCTCACGGCCGGTTTTCGTCGTTGTTACGCATGGGCCCCGCCCTGTTCGGCCAGGGCCTGAACTTCCTGGCGATGCTGCTGCCCATCATCGGGCAGGAGACCGGCCAGCTGGCCTACCTCATGCTGCCGCTGGCGCTCGCCACCGTGCTGTCGCGCACCTCCATCCTGGGTTTCCACAGCCGCTACCTCACGGTCTCGACCGGCTCGCGGGACGCGGCGACGTCCCTGTCGCTGTTGTCGATGCTCGTCGTCACCGTGGTCCTCGTGGTCGTCGGCCTGGTGGCCGACCTGGTGTTCACCCCGGACACCCACACCGTGGCGGTGCTCACCGGCTGGTCCACGATGCTGCTGCTCACCAACGGGTTGTACGTGATGGCCGTGGCCGTGGCGACCCAGGAACAGCGCATGGACGTCTACTCCACCGCCCGCCTCGTCTTCGGCGTGACGAACGTGGTGGCCACCTGCGTGGTCGTCTTCGCCGTGCCCTTCCAGGCCGGGCTGATCGTGGTGGCGGGACTGAACCCGCTCGTCGCGGCCGTGCTGATCCTGTGGCGCACCCGCAACAAGCTGCTCAACGTCCTCTGGCGTGACCGTGGCTCCCTCACCGACGAGGTGCACCGGCGCTGGCTACGCGACTCCACACGCCCCACCGGCGGGGTGCTGCTGGCGGAGTTCGGCTTCCAGTTCCAGGGGTTCATCACCCCGTTCCTGGGCCCCTACCAGGAACAGTGGGCGGTCGTCGTGCGCCTCACCGGCGGGTTCGGCACGCTGGCCCAGCAGGTCGTGGCCCCTCCCGTGGAGGCGAAGATCGCCGCGGCCGTGCGCGCCGACGACGTGGCCGGCGAGCGCTCCTGGTGCCGCAAGGCGTTGCTCATCGGCCTGGCACTCGGTGCCGCCAGTGCGGCGGTGCAGGCCGGTGCCGTGCTGTTCTCCCTGCACGGGGACGACTCGGTGACGGTCCTGTCGCTGGCCCTGGTCAGCGTGTTCTGCTTGACCTGGATGCCCTCGGCGATGTGCTCGAAGATCCCGTTGATGAAGCGGTTGAACCGGTACTACCTGGCCTGGGCGTTCGGACGCCTGGTGCTGCTGCTCCCCCTGCTGCTCCTGCGCGACACCGCCCTGCTCGTCGGCGTGGTGTCGGTGATGTCGGCGACCGCGGTCTTCCTCATGTGGACCAGCCTGCGCCCGGCCCAGCCGGAGTAGCCCCCACTCCCCGTCCCCCAGGCAGACGGCAACCCCACAGGTTGGTGCGACCATCCTGTGGGGTTGCTGCGTCGGGCCGGAAGTGGGCCAGCGGGGTTACCGGATGTTGCGCAGTTCCTCGACCGGACGGTTCGTGGACCGGGTGTGCCTGGCACCCTCGGCCGGGTAGCCGAAGGCGGCCATCGAGATGAACTCCAGGCCCTCGTCCGCGCCGATCTCCTCGCGCAGCGCGCGGGACTCCCCGGAGCGGATCGACAGGTTCAGCGCGCACGACGACACCCCCAGGCAGTGGAAGGCGAGCATCAGCTCGTCGAGGAAGATGCCGCCGTCGACCCACGCCTGGTTGCGTTCCCCTGCACCGCCGAAGGCGCGCAGGTCCACGGCGACGACGGCGAGCAGCGGGACGGTGTGCCCGAATCCGCGGTTGCCGTTCTGGTGGCGCAGCACCCGGTCGATGTCCTCGCGGGTGGAGAAGAACTGCACGCGCCAGGGCTGGCGGTTGCACACCGACGGTGCCCCGCCGGCCGCGGCGACAGCCTCGTCCACGATCGACTCGTCCACCGGACGCTGCGGGTCGAAGTTGCGCACGCTCGAGCGGCTGCGCAGCAGTTCGAGCAGTTCACCGGAGGCGCCAGCCGCCTCGGGGAGGTGGGTGACGTCGTCGGCGAGCTCGCCGCCGGCGTTCCAGCTCGTCAGGGCGTCCTGCCCGCTGGCGGCGTCGTGACGCGCCCACGTCGGGGCGTCCGAGAGGCGTCCGACGCCCTTGGCCAGACGCGGCACCAGGTCGCTGCCGAAGGGTTGCTTGGGGGCGGGCAGCGCCAGGGCCTTCTCCACGCGGTGGGTGTCCTTGAGAACCTGGTAGCCGATCACGCCGGGGTCGCCGGAGTCCAGCGCGACGCCGTTGGAGCACTTGCCGTACCTGATGAACCGCACGGTGTCCGACGCACTGTCGGCCACCGTCCTGGCCAGGTCGCGGGCGTAGACGAGGCGGCTGCGCACGGCGGGCGGGAGGGAGTCTTTGTTGATCATGGCCGGAGACCTTTCGGAGAAAAAGGGGTGGACGTCGGTGAGGGGTGTGCTGAGGGGTGTGCTGGGAGGGTCAGGCGAAGTTGAGTTCGGCCTTCGCCGTCATCGTGGCCAGCCCGGTGGACAGGGCGTCGGTGTCGCGGGCCACGGCCCGGGCGGTGTCGACCATGGCGACCAGCCGGTCGGCGGTGGTCTCGGCGGGGGCGAGCACGCAGTCGGACAGCCCGAACTCGCGCATCAGGCCCTCGACCTTGCCCTGGGTGTCGAAGAGCACGCAGGGCCGGCCGCTGGACAGCGTCAGGATGCCCAGGTGCATGCGCGCGGAGACCACCACGTCGGCGTGGGTGACGATGCCGAGCACCTCCGCCGGGCTGAGCAGCCGGTCGGCGAGTGTCACGTACGGTGCGGTGGCGGCGTCCTGCAGTCGGTCGTGGACCTGCCGGCAGGCGTCGAGGTCGTCGTCGCCGGCGCGCACCACGTGCGGCACCAGCACCACCGACCAGTCGCGGGCGACGAGGCGGCGCACGGTCTCCGCCATCTCGTCGAGGTAGGTCTGCGCGCCGCCCGACCTGGACAGTCGCTTGAGCACGAGGCCGGAGACGTTGACCACCGCGACGCGGCGGGCGTCGTCCTGCTGCCGCCCTGCCCAGTCGCCGAAGGGGGTGGACGCCGCGTCGATGCGGTGGGTGAACACGATGTCGGCGGCCAGACCGACACCACCGATGCCCGCGCCGCCCATGCGTTCGCGCGACACCGCGTCGCGGGCGAAGAGCTGGACGTCCTGGTCGAGGTCGCGGAAGCGCTGCAGGACGTAGGGGTCGGGGTGGGCCGACCAGCTGAAGCCGAGCACACGGCAGTCCAGCCCGGCGCGCGCGCCGAGCTCCAGGGCGAGCAGACGCAGTGCGGCCTCGCGTCCCTGGTAGCCGCCGTCCATGACGTCGGCGCCGATGACGGTGAGGCTGCGTGCCGTGGGGAAGTAGCTGGTCAGCCGGCGGCGGGCGAGCCCGGCGGTGAGCAGGTTGCCGTCGGTCAGGGCGGGCAGCTCCACCAGGGTCACCCGGTCGGCGTAGACGGGCGGGACGGTGAAGGCGTCGGCGGAGGGGACGACGGCGATGATGCGGCCGCCCGACGTCGCGCCGAGCTTGCCCAGTTTGCCCAACGCTGCCTCGAACATGGCCTGGTCACCGATGTTGCCGTTGCCGACGGTGGTGACCAGCAGGTCGACGGGGCGGGTGGCCGCGGCGCGGCGTCCTGCACTCCCGCGTCCTGTGGTGCCACGTCCTGTGGTGCCACGTCCGGCGAGCGTCAGGGACGCGCGGCGTTCCAGCGCCATCAACCGGTCCACGGAGGACGCCCGGTGGGCCACGGCGCGGGCGATCTCGGCCGGGGTGTGCTCGCTCAGGACGGTACGGACGGTGTTCACGGGTGAGCTCACGAGAGAGGTCACGGGCGCACCTCCTGCTTGTCCTGTGCGCCTTCTGCAGCACCGGCTGCGCCTTCTGCGTAGGCGGCGTCCCCGGCGCGGATCAGTTCCGCCAGGTCCGACCAGTCGGGCTGCTCGGCGACGCGGCGGATCGCCCCGGCGGAGAGCTCCCGGTAGCGCTGCGGGTCGCGCAGCAGCGACTCCACGGCATCGGCCACGGCCTCCGGGGAGGCGGATTCTGCGACCACGCCGAAGCCCTCGACCTGGTCGGGGATCGCGCCGACGGGCGTCCCCACGCACGGCACCGCGTGGGCCAGTGCCAGGGTCACCGGGCCGGACTGGCTGGCCTCGGTGTAGGGCAGCAGCATGATGTCGAAACCACGCACCACCTCGGTGACCTCGTCCTCCGGGATCCACCGGTTGTCCCAGGTGGCCTGTTGCCCCAGCGGGGTCTCGCGCAGGCGCTCCTCCGGGCCGGAGCCGATGATGTGCAGTTCGCAGGACGGTGCGTCCCGCCCGCGCAGGATCTCCATCGCCTCGAGTGCGACGTCGATGCCCTTGTACTTCTGCAGCCGGCCGAACAGGCCGATGACCGGCACCCCGCCGGGCAGGCCCGCCGGCGGCAGCTCGCGCGGCGTGGTCGCGGCGTCCTGCAGGTCGAACGGCGGGTGGCTGCCGGTGGAGACCGGCACGTCCACCTGCCCGGCGAGCACGTCGGTGACCGCCGAGGAGAAGGTGACGACGCGGTCGGCGCGGCGCAGTTCATTGCGCCGGCCCACCGCCTGGACCACGTTGCCCTCGCCCGGGTGGGCGGAACCGTCGTGGATGCAGGCCACGTACTCCACGTCGCGCGGGATGAGCAGCGGCAGGGCGAGCGACTGGTAGACGCTCTCCATCACGCAGACCACCCGTTCGATCCGGTGTGAACGGATCCACCGGCGCAGACGCACCGCGTTGAGCAGCAGCCGGGGAAGCCCGAGGACCACCCCGGCGGTGGAGTTGTAGGTGGGCACCGGGAACGCCGGCACACCGCCGCGGGCCTGCGCGGCGAACCGCGGTGCGATCTCCGCGTCGGGGTTGTAGGAGAGGAAGGACGCTGGGGAAGGTGCCTGCGCTGATTGCGCTGACTCGTGCTCAGCGGAAGCCTGGAACGCCCTGGTGGAGTCGGTGTCGCCGTCGACGAGATCGGCGAGGAACCGGGGGCCGCCGCCTGTGCGACCCCAGTGGACCCAGAGTGTCCTGGCTTCCGACGGCAGGGTGAGGGACCTGTCGACATTGGACATGGGGCACATTGTAGGCCAGCCGCCGCACTCGTGCCCGTCACGTTGCCCGGCCACCGGTCCCTGCCTAGGATGAGGGTGACTCACCGGGGCACTCTCCCTCTCCCACTCTCTCCCTGTGCTCTCCCCCTCTCTCCCCCCTGCGCCCCGGTCACACCCCTCACACCCGTAGGACGTTCCTCGATGACCTCCAACAAGATCCGGCAGGACGCTGCCGTCGCGTCGCCACGCGGCGCGCGTGCGGCGTCCCGCAATCTCCCGGTCGACACGCTTCGCGGCGTCGCCTGCCTGTTCCTGGTGACCTTCCACGTCATCGGCTACAACGCCGCCGACGGCATCCAGGTCGGCGACGACAGCGCGCTGCGCTACTACACCGACTCCGTCGACTACCTGCGCATGCCGCTGTTCACGCTGCTCGCCGGGCTGGTGTACGCCTGGCGTCCACTCACCGACGTGTCCGGCTACCGCTCCTTCATGGGCAAGAAGGCCCGCCGGCTGCTGGTGCCCTACGTGATCTTCGTGCCCGCCATCGGGCTGACGCAGGTGTACCTGACCGGCACGAACTCCTCCCGGGACCTCGACCCGGTGCACTGGCTGCTGTACTCGCTGAGCCCCTACTGGTTCCTGCTCACCACCTTCTGGCTCTTCGCCGTGGTCGCGCTGCTGGACTCGCGCCGGCTGCTGTCCACGCGCCTCAACTTCGCCCTGCTGTTCACCGCCTCGCTGGTCGTGGTGGTGCTGACCCAGACCGAGTACTTCCGCTTCCTGCAGCTGGGCCAGACGCTGACCCTCGCCCCGTTCTTCCTCGCCGGCGTGGCGCTGACCCGCTTCT
Organism: Corynebacterium sp. AOP40-4SA-5; assembly: GCF_052377355.1. Lineage (NCBI taxonomy): Bacteria > Bacillati > Actinomycetota > Actinomycetes > Mycobacteriales > Corynebacteriaceae > Corynebacterium > Corynebacterium sp. AOP40-4SA-5. Next base: position 37,486 of record NZ_JBQSWS010000004.1, on the reverse strand, counting down.
CGTTGATCCCCGCCAACCGTGCCGTCCTGGCCGGCTGCACCGTGCTGCTGGTGGTCGTGGCCGTGGCCGTGCAGTTCTCCCTGGCCGGCGCGTTCCCGGGCATCGACGGCGCCTTCGACTCCCGCCACAGCCTGGTGGGCATCGCCCTGGGTATCCTGTTCCCCCTGGTCTTCCTCGGCTGGAAACTCGCCGACCGCCGGCTGGCCTGGATCGGCGGCTACTCCTCGGGCATCTTCCTACTGCACTCCTTCGCCATCGGCGCCTGCCGCGCGGTGGCCTCGGCGGCGGGCGTGACCTCGGTCCCGGTACTGTTCGTGGCCCTGACCGTCGGCGGGGTGGGCCTGTCCATCCTGGGCGTTGTCGTGCTGCGCAAGTTCCGCGTGGGCCGGGTCGTTCTCGGCGAGAAGGCAGGAGGGACGAGACGATGAACGTGCTGTTCGTCTGCACCGGCAACATCTGCCGCTCCCCGGTGGCCGAGTACCTGCTGCGCGACGGCCTCGACCGGAACTCCGGCGTCACCGTGACCAGCGCCGGAACGTCCGGCATGACCGGCTACCCGATGGACCCGCGCTCCCTGGAGTACCTCGCCGGGCGCGGCGTGGACGGTTCCGGCTTCACCGCCCGGCGCGTCGACCGGCACGTGCTGAAGGACGCCGACCTGGTCGTCGGCCTGGAGAAGTCCCACGTGGACCACTGCCTGCGCCTCGCCCCGGCGATGCTCAAGCGCACCTTCCGGCTGCACCAGCTCGCCGAGTGGCACCGCGGCGGCGAGCTGACGTCCCTGACCCAGCTCCCCCACCAGCGCAACCGGCTGCCGCGGGTGACCCACGACCACACCGACCCGGTGGGTTTCTCCTCCACCGGGGACTACGACCGTCTGCTCGACGACGTCGCCGCCGACGTCAGCGCCGTCGTCGACCTCCTCTCCCACTAGAACACCCCACCGACACCCCACCACCCTCTCCCCCGCTAGGAGCCCCCATGCCGCCCCTCACACGGCTCACCTGGATCGACACGGTCAAGGGCATCGCCGTGATCCTCGTCGTCCTCTACCACGCGGTCGCCCTCGCCGAACCGAAGTCCTGGTCCGGCGACCAGCTCTCCATGTTCACCTCCGCGCTGCTGACCGTGCGCATGCCCCTGTTCTTCGCGATGTCCGGGTTCTTCTTCCTGCGCCGGGTGGACCGGCCGTGGGCCTGGCAGCTGCGCAACCGCATCGGCCCGTTCCTGTGGCTGTTCGTCGTGTGGACGGCGGTGTGGCTGCTGGTCTTCCAGTTCCTGCCCGTCGAGCGCAACGGCGGCACGGACGTCCGCCAGTTCGTCCTGCTGTTCGTGGACCCCTCGATCGGCCCGTGGTACATCTACGCCCTGGCGATCTACTTCGTGGTGGTCAAGCTGATGCGTCCGCTGCCGGTGTGGCTGCAGTTCGTGATCGGCGCGGCGGTGTCCCTGCCGGTGGCCTGCGGTTTCCTCACGGTCGACTCGTGGGTGTGGACCTCGCTGCTCACCCACTTCATCACCTTCCAGATCGGTGCACTCGGCAACCGGGCGTTGACGTCCATGGCCGGCCGGGCGAACGTGTGGTGGCTGCTGGGACTCGGCGCGGCGTGGGGCGCCGGCACCGCGGCCCTGTTCTTCGTGGGCCTGGGGCTGGACAACCTGGCGCGTATCCCGGTGACCCTGCTGGGTATGGCGATGGGCGTGACCGCGGCGGTGCTGATCGACCGGCACGCCTCGGGCCTGCGCCTGGCGTGGGTCGGCAAGAACACCCTGCCGATCTACCTGCTGCACATCCCGCTGCTGGGCGTGTTCTACAGCGTCGACCTCGACCTGCCCTCCACCACACCGGTGGCCGTGGGTGTGCCACTGCTCGGCACCGCACTGACCGTGGTGGTCGCACTGCTGATCTGGCGGGTGATCCGCGGGATCCCCGGTGTCTTCATCGTCCCGTGGACCGGCGAGGGCGCGAACACGCGCACCGCGCGTAAGTCCCCGACTGCGCAGACCGGGCAGGACGCCCCGGCATCCGACGCTGCGTCCGACGCGGCGCCGGCGCCGCAGCGTCCTGACCGGGAGGGCAGCGGGCAGCTGCCGGTGGGGAACTCCTGAATGCCCCGCCCACGTCCCCGCACACATCTGCGCCCCCGCACCACGGGGGCCCACGCGCGTGCGGTGGGCGTCCTGCTGCTGGCGTTCCTGCTGTGCCTGTGGGGGTTCTTCGCCCTGACGAAGATCTACCTGCCGCGCCTCGACCCGCTGCCGGCGGACGTCGACGTGCTCATGCAGGTCGGCGGCGCCGCACCGTCCGATGCGCTCGCCGCCCGGCAACTCGCCCAGGAGCAGGGCATCTCCGACCTGGTGATCTCCGACCCCACCGGCGTGCAACGCTTCCACGACGCCTGGTGCGCCCCGCTGGAGGGCGTGCGCGTGCACTGCTTCGCCCCCGAGCCCTCCACCACCCGCGGGGAGGCCCGGGAGTTCGCCGACCTTGCCGAGGACAACGGCTGGGAGTCCGCCATGGTGCTGTCCACCGGGCGTGAACACGTCGAACGCGTCCGCCTGTACTTCGAACGGTGCTGGGACGGTGACCTCTCCGTGAACCGTCCCGAGAGCCCGCGCTCCGTGGTCAACCACCTCAAGCAGGCCGTCTACCAGACCGCCGGCTGGGGCCGCGCGATGAAGACCCTCGACTGCTGAAGGCCTCCCCCCACACACCCCGCACCCCCTCACACACCCCAAGGATCCACATGTCAGCCCGTACTCTCTCCTCGCCGTCCTCACCACCCTCCCGCGTCACCTGGATAGACACCGTCAAGGGTGCGGCGATCCTCCTCGTCGTTCTCATGCACGTCGCCACCGCCGCCGTCGACCAGTCCTGGTACGACCCGCGCGTGCTGGACGCCATGTCCCCGCTGCGCACCGTACGCATGCCCCTGTTCTTCGCCATGGCCGGCTACTTCTTCCTGCGCCGCGTCGACCGGCCCTGGCCGTGGCAGGTGCAGAACCGCCTCGGGCCGTTCCTGTGGCTGTTCCTGCTGTGGAGCGCCCTGTGGGCCCTGAGCGCCCAGGTGTTCCCCTGGAACGACAGCTACGACACCCTCCTGCGCATCCTCGAGGTGCCGATCGACCCCACGTACGGCCCGTGGTTCATCTACGCCCTGGCCATCTACTACGCCGCCGTGAAGCTGATGCGCCCGCTGCCGCTGTGGCTGCAGTTCGGGATCGGCGCCGTGGTGTCCCTGCCGGTCGCGTTCGGGTGGCTGGGCATCGACAACTTCGCCTGGGAGCGCACGCTCACCCACTTCCTGGTCTTCCAGTTCGGCGTCTACGGCCACCGGGTGATCGCCGCGGTCGCCGGACGTGCCAGCGTACTGCTGCTCGTCGCCGTGGGCGGGGTGTGGGCCGCGGGCATCGCCGGGGTCACCGTGACCGGTATCGGCCTGACGTCGGTGTGCTGGCTGCCGCTGACCGTGCTGGGCATGGCCACCGGCATCATCGCCGCCACCCTCATCGCCCGGTACCTGCCGTGGCTGCACCTGGACTGGTTCGGACGCAACACCCTGCCGGTGTACCTGCTGCACCTGCCCGTCATCGGCGTGCTGCTCACCGCGGACCCGCAGCTGACCTCCACCCCGCTGACCGCCGCGGGCGGCACCGTGGTGCTCACCGTGCTCACCGTGGCCGGCACCCTGCTGGTCTGGCGGGTGCTGCGCCCGGTGCCGGGACTGTTCATCGCCCCGTGGCCCGGCGAGGGAGCGAACACGCGTCCGGCGAAGGCCACAGGGGCCTCAGGGAAGTCAGGGGCCCCGGCGTCCCGGCATCCTGCAGACGACGCCCCGGTTACCGGCTCATTTCCCCGAACTTGAAGGATCATGTCAGGAAAATGAGCTAAGCATATACTTGGAGAAGTTCCACCCCCGGAAGAACTTTCCCGTCGGCCCCGTAACGATTGCTCCGGAAAAACGATAGTACGTCTGCACTGGAAGAATGCTGTCAATTTCCTTGGGGGGATCGTTGACGGTGGCCATGTGGCCACCCCCAGAGCCCGTTTCCTGCCGTTGCAGATGACCAACTGGCCTGCCTATCTTCTTGGCACGCCAGCGACGAGCGGCCGGGCCCCCCGGTTCTCTCCTCGAACGCAGGTGGACGGGCATGTCCGACAACGGTGTCTCTCAGCGTCTCTAGCCGTGGACGTCCCCGCCCCACCTCACCCCGGCCGCCGCCGCTGGCTCCTCAACTCAACAGCCGTCCACGCCCTCCCCGGGCACCGCACCCCTCAACGCCCACGCCGCACCGCTCTCTCCTCTCCTCTCCAGGTGCCGCGCGTGGAAACCGCCCGGGACCTCTCCTATAAATGGTCGTCGACGGCACATGAGAACGAGAACGATCGGGCCCGCCCCCGGAATTCCCTTCCGGTGGCGGGCCCGACCGTGTGCGGGGACGGCTGCTGGATACAGGGGCGAAGATCGAGCGTGGGATGGCTGAACCCGGGGATTCAAACACCCCACGCTCGATCTTGGCCCCTCACCGCGCCACCCACCACGGCGCTGGAGCCACCACGTCCGGGGACTTGACCGCCCATCCCCTCCCCAGGGCAGAAAAAAGGGGCCCGCGGGTGGCTGAATGCCACGCGCAGGCCCCGGAAAAAGAGCGGAAAATCAGGTCACAGACCGCCGAGCAGCAGGTGAAGAAGATCGCCGACGATACCGACAAGACCAGAAACAAGACCCATGATAGTTCTCCTTATGAGGGGTTGCCCCCGGCATTCCCGAGGACTGCCTACAAATCTAGAACTACCATGTAACCGGTCAGTTTCCTGCGCGCTACGGTCCGGTTAGAACTCAGTCCGAGCAGGTCACGATCGGTGCCGGGTCGTAGACCGTGGTCGTGGTGTCCCGCGAGACCACCGCGCCGCCCAGGTCACGCACGGTCCGGGTGTCGGTCACCGTGAAACCACGCGCGCCCGAGGACGGCGAGCAGTTGTCGCCGGAGAGCTCGATGCGCTCCGGGTCGGTGAAGTTCGTGCGCTCACCGGTGTCGGAGGAGACGTCGACCTCCTTCACCCCGCGGATGTCCACGGTCAGTGAACTGGAGTCCGCACTGGCCTCGATGAGCACCGGGGTGTCGAAGGTGTTCTTGAACTGCAGGTCGATCGCGCCCTCGAAGACCGTCGCCTCGCGTCCGGCCGGGTAGCGGCTGATGTAGTAGGAGTGCGGCGTGTGCGCCACGTCCTCCATCCCGGCGAAGTAGGAGGCGTTGTAGAGGGTGGTGGCGAACTGGCTGATGCCGCCGCCGACGGCGGTGTCGGCGTGACCGTCCTGGATGATGCCGGCGTCCACGTAGCCCTGGGCCTCGCCACGCGGGCCGGTGTAGCCGTTGAGGCTGAAGGTCTCCCCGGGCAGCACCACGGCCCCGTCGACCTGCTCGGCGACACGTCGGATGTTCACCCCGGAGTCGTCGGCGAAGCCGCCGGAGGTGAAGGTGCCGACCACGTCGTCGAAGCTGGCACGCTGCGCCATCTCGGTGGTGTAGGTGGCCTTCTCGTCCTCGTAGGTGACCTCGTGACGGCGCTCGTCGGTGTCGAGCAGCTTGTCCTCGACGGGGTCGAGGGTCTTCTCCCAGTCGATGGTCACCCCGTCCTGCGAGGGGGTGACCTGCACGTCGCGCCCGTTGATGTTGAAGCCGGCGTCGCGGTACTCCACCTCGGTGGAGCCGAGCTGGGCGTCGAGGATCTCCTCGGCGGCGTCGCGGTTCCAGTCCACGCGGAAGTCGCCGTCCTCGGGCACGAAGGTGACGATGCGCCCCATGTCCCCCGGACGCAGCACACCGTCGGTGTCGTCACGTCCGGCGAAGACCACGTCACCGTTGGTGACCTTGTCGACGACCTCGGTGACGGCCTCGTCGGCGGCGTCGCGCCGGACGTCGGCCTGGGTGACGTCGGCGTCGACGCTGACCTCGCGCTGGTCGTTGAGCCAGTGGTCGCGGACCTGTTCGCGCAGCTCACCGGAGTCGACGGCCTGGCCGGGCACGTCGTCGGTGATGTCGGCGGCGCCACGGTCGTCGATGGCCAGCGCGGCGTTCTCCGGGTCGCGGGTGAGGTCCTGCTCCACGCGCGTGAGGGTGTTGTCGAGCAGCTCGTCGTTGTAGGCGCTCACGGTGCCGACCTCACGCTGCTCGAAGAAGCTCATCACCCGGGTTACCGGGTTCAGCGGCTGCTGGCCGGCCTGGTCGATCGTGGCCGCCCAGTCCACCGACAGTCCCGACTTCGCGGGGTCGATGCTGGTGGACATCTCGCCGGCGGTGACCTCCACCGGGGCGCGGACGCCCTCGGCGAGCTGGTTCCTCAGCCGGGCCTCGGCCTGGTCCTTGGACATCGAGCCCACATCGACCCCGCCGACGGTCACACCGCGGGGCACGTTGCCCTCGGTCATGATCAGGTCGGTGGCGTAGAGGATCCCACCGATGCCGACGATGCCGGCGACGGTCCACACCGGCCACAGCCGACGCTTGCGCCGGTGCGTCGTGGCCTCGGGGGTGTTGTCGTTCGGGTTGCTACTGCTCACGCCCTTCACAATAACCGGAGATTATCCTGAGGCGGAACCTGAGGCGGCAAAAACCTCACCCCGGACCTCACACAGAGCACAGCCGTTCGGCGGCCTCCTCCAGCCGCGCCCGGTCGAGGTCGCCGGACTCCACGGCGGCGACGAGGCCGTCGACGGTCGCCGGGACGTCCGCCGCGGTGGACGTCAGCGGTGCGTCCGCCCCGGCGTTCAGCGCCGCGACCACGGCCTCCGGGCCGGAGTGCAGGTCGGTGATGGCCTGCATGCCGGTGAGGTCGTCGGTGAAGACGACGCCATCGAAACCGGGGCTGGAACCGGGGCCGGAACCGTCCAGCCCGTCGCGCATCGCCGTGTACGCCGCCGGGTTCAGCGAGGACGGCGTGTCCGCGCCGAGGACGTCGCCGGCGTCCAGCCCGGGGGTCTGCATGTGCCCGACCATCACGGCCACTCCGGGGATCTGCCACAGCTCGGCGAAAGGTGCGAGGTCGGCGCCCATCTCCTCGATGGGCGGGGTGGTGACGGTGCCCTCGTGGGAGTCGCCGGTGGCGTGGCCGTGACCGGGGAAGTGCTTGATCACCGGGGTCACGTCGGCGTCGAGCAGGCCGTCGACGGCGGCGCGCCCGTAGTCGGTGACGACCTGCGGGTCGTCGGAGAACGCCCGGTCACCGATGGCGTTGTCGCTGATCGACTCCCCGCCGGCGAGGTCCACCACCGGGGCGAAGTCCATGGTGATGCCCAGGTCGTGCATCTTGCGCCCGTGCTCGGCGAAGACCCCACGGACCTCCTCCGGGCTCAGGGTGTCCGCCAGTTCGCGGGCGGCCGGCAGCTCGCCGATGATCTCGCCGAGGCGTTGGACCTGGCCGCCCTCCTCGTCGACGGAGACGGTCAGCTCCCCGCCGGCGGCCGCGGCACGCTCCTTGAGTGCGGTGACGCTGCGCTCCGGGTCGCCCTGCCCGTCGAGCATGGACAGGTCGGTGGACGAGCCGATGAACATGTGGCGCACCCCGGCGTCGACGGCCGCCGCGGCGTCGTCGAAGCCGACGACACCGACGGCGAGGGTGGACGCCGCCAGCTGCGCCACGTCCTGTTCACCGTCCACGCAGGACGTCCCGGCGTCCGTACCGTCCTGCGCGTCCGGTTCCTCCGCGCCGGACGTGCCGGACGCCGCGGCGGAGGTGGGCGCCGCCGCGGTGGTCCCGGCACTGTCGGCGTCCTGCGAGGAGCACGCCGCGGTGCCGAGCGCGAGCGCGCCGGTGGCGGCGAGGGCGAGGACGGTGACTGGGGTGCGTCGGACAGCGCTCACGGGTGGGCCTCAGGCTCTCTGGATCGTCGTGGGATCGTCGGGGCGGGGGCACGGCGAAGTGTTTGCCAGGGAATTTACGGTTTCTTCACCACCGTGCCGCCATATCGCACCCCGACCGTACTACGCTCGGGGCCATGGCTAGCGAATCCAGCACAGAGACAGTCGGCACGCTCGGGTCGTTCGAGGGCGACACCGTACTCATCGCCTTCGACGGCTCCGACGAGGCCCGCGGGGCGATCGAGTACGCCGGGCGGTTCCTGTCGACCCGCAACATCTACATCCTCACCGTCTGGGAGCCGATCCACCGTCAGGCGGCCCGCACCGCCGGCATGAGCGGCATGATGCAGCACGACTGGTCCTCGGTCACCGACGACACCGAGGACCCCGCCTACTCCGACGCGGTGGCGATCTGCCGCGAGGGCGTCTCCCTCGCCGAGGCGCAGGGCTTCACCACCGAGCCCTTCCTGGTGGAGTCGGCGACGGCGATCTGGAGTGCGATCGTGGACGCCGCCCGTGAGCTCGACGTGAGCATCATCGTGGCCGGTTCCCGCGCGCTGAGCGGGTGGCGTTCGCTGCTGCAGTCCAGCGTGTCCGACAGCCTGGTCAAGCACGCCGGGCGCCCGGTGCTCATCGTCCCGCCCGTCGAGGACGAGGACGAGGACGGCACCGACACGGCGGACTCCGCCGACTCCGCCGACACGGCCTCCGACGCGGGTTCGGGCGACGCGCCGACCAGGTAGTATCATCTGGTGAATATCGCCGCCGCCCCACACGCCTCCGACCCACTGACGGGATAACCCATGCCGACCGAGACCGACTCCCAGCCCCGCCGCACGCTCGGCCCCGCCGTCGCCTCCGCCGTCGTCGGCGTCGTGCTCGGTGGTGCCGCGGCCCTGTTCGCCGGCAGCATCGCGGACTCCTCCGACCTGCCGTCGAACCAGATCGCGGTGGACGACGCGGTGATGGGCTCCATCCAGTACGGCGAGCGCCGCTAGCGGCCGCCGAACGATACAGACGATACCGACAGGTGTGACGCTCTCCCGCCGCGGCTGGGGCCTCGCCGGCCTCCTCTGGCTGGTGGTGGCCCTGCTCCAGGGACCGGGGCTGACCGTCGCCGACACCAAGCACGACCTCACGGCCGACCCGTGGGGTTTCCTCTCGCAGGCGCTGTCGCCGTGGACGGATGTCTTCCCGCTGGGCCAGCTGCAGAACCAGGCCTACGGCTACCTCTTCCCCCAGGGCCTGTTCTTCGCCCTGCTGGACCCCCTGCCCGACTGGGTGACGCAACGGCTGTGGTGGGCACTGCTGCTGTTCCTCGCCTTCGCCGGGGCACTCAAACTCCTGGAGGCCACGGCCACCGGGTCGCGCCTGTCACGCCTGGTGGCGGCGGTGCTCTTCGCGTTGAGCCCGCGCATCCTGACCACGCTGGGGGCGATCTCCTCGGAGGCGTGGACGGTGGCGCTGGTGCCGTGGATCATGCTGCCGGTGGTGCGGATCCTGGTGGCGGGCCCACGTCCGACGAGCCGGCGGGTCGCCGCCGCGGCGCTCGGCTCGGCCGTGGCGGTGCTGTGTCTGGGGGCGATCAACGCGGTGGCCACGCTGGCCGCGGTGGTGCCGGCGGTGCTGTGGTGGCTGGCGCAGGGGGTGTTCGCCGGTGGCGCGGGGGCCGCGGTGCGCCGCCGGACGGCCTGGCGTTTCGCCGCCTGGTGGATTCCCGGCGGTGTCCTGGCCTGCTTCTGGTGGGTCGGCCCGCTGCTGATCCTGGGCCGCTACTCCCCGCCGTTCACCGACTACATCGAGGCCGCGGGACTGACCACGCACTGGTTCAACCTGGGTGAGGTGCTGCGCGGCACCACGAGCTGGACGGCGTTCCTGTCGACCGAGCGTGAGGCGGGTTTCGCGCTGGCCACCGAGGCGGTCTTCGTCGCGGCGACGCTGGCCGTGGCGCTGCTGGGGCTGGCAGGTCTGGCGCGCGGCGGCTTCGCACGCGGTGCCACCCGTACGCGTCCGATGCCCTTCGCCGGCACGTGGCTGCTGATGCTGGGCGCCGGCGTGCTGGTGTTCGGCGTGGCAGCCTCCCCGTTCTCCCCGGTCGCCGGCCCCGTCCAGAGTTTCCTGGACGGTGCGGGTGCGCCGCTGCGCAACCTGCACAAGTTCGACGCCCTGGTGCACCTGCCGTTGATCGCGGGGTTCGCCCACCTGCTCGGCGGGCTGGACGTCCCGCGTGAGCGTGCGGCGTGGCTGCGTCCGGAGCACAACCGGCCGGTGGTGGCGTGCACGACGGTGGCGCTGGTGGTGGCGGTGGCGTGCGCGCCGGCGTGGACCGGACGCCTGGTGCCGGAGGACGGTTTCCGGCAGGTCCCGGGGTACTGGCAGCAGGCCGCGGACTGGCTCAACGACCCGGCCAACGGTGCGGCGGACTCGCGCACGATGATCCTCCCGGAGGCCCGCACCGCCCGTCAGACGTGGGGCAACACCCGCGACGAGCCGGCGCAGGCGCTGCTGGACGTCCCCTGGGTGGTGCGCGACGCGGTGCCGTTGGTGCCGCCGGAGGCGATCCGTGGGTTGGACGGCCTGCAGCGCGAGGTCGTCGCCGAGGGTGCGTCCGGGGCGAACCCGGCGCTGGCGGACGCGATGGCGCAGCAGGGTGTGGGCTTCGTGCTGGTGCGCACCGACCTGGCGCGTACCGCGGACACCCCCGGTGCCCGGGCCGTCCTGCGCACGCTCACCGACTCCGCGGCGTCCGACGGTTTCAGCGAGGTCGCCGACTTCGGCGACGGAGGCGGCGGTGACGGCGACATCAGGATCTTCCGGGTGGACGGTACAGGCGGCACAGACGCCGCTGCGTCCGGCCCGCGTGTGGTCGACGCCGGGGACCTGGAGGTCACCGCCGGTGGGCCGGAGGTGCTGCCGCGCCTGGCGGCGGCCGACGCCGCGGCCGGACGTTCCCCGCGCGACCGGATCCTGCGCCAGGATCTGCCGGACGGTTCGGCGGACGACGAGCCGGCCGTGGACACGGTGACCGACACCCCGGCCCTGCGCGAGCACAACTACGGCAACGTCGTCGGCGCGGAGTCCGACATCCGCTCCGTCGACGACGCGCGCGACACCCGCAACCCCGCCCGCGACTACCCCACCGGCCTCGACGACTCCGAGCTCACGCAGGTCCGCGAGAGCAACGGGAGGATCACGGCGAGCTCCTCGGCGTCCGACCCGACGTCGCTCGGCGGGGCGCAGGCGTACTCCGGGCCGTCCGCCGCGGTCGACGGGGTCACCGAGACCGCGTGGCGTCCGGGCACCGGCTCGCCGATCAACCAGACGCTGACCCTCGACCTGGCCCGCCCGGTGTCGCAGATGTCGTTGGAGGCCCGCGCCGCCGGAAGCCCGGTGCGGGTGCAGGCCACCACGTACCTCGACGGGGACACCGTGGCCTCGACGACGATGCTCATCCCCGGCTACCGCGAGGCCGACGACTCCGACCGTCCGCTGGTGCTGCCCAGCGGGGAAGCCGACCGGGTGGAGCTGCGCATCGTCGGCTCGTGGGGCGATCCGGGGCTCGGGGAGATCACCCTGACCGAGATGGCCAGCGGGCAGGACGTGACGCCACGCCGCGACATCGTCGTCCCCGCCGGCGCTGCCGGTATTGATGGTGCTGGTGTTCCCGACCGGTGGGTGCTGGGCCAGGAGATCTACGAGTTCGAGCTGCGCCGCACCGTCACCGTGCCGGACGCCGGTGCGCCGGTGACCGTGCAGGTGGACTCCGACCGCTGCGCCGCCGGCGAGGACACCGTGAGCAGCATCGACGGGGTCCCGGTCGCCTGCGGGGACACCGTGCAGCTCGACGCCGGCGAGCACGAGGTCCGCAGCCGGGACCGGTGGATCGCCCTGAATAGGCAGGACGGGGCCACGACGCAGGACGCTGCGGCGTCCGGAGACAGTACAGCGTCCGGCGACCGGGTCGTGGTGACGTCCACCGCCGTCAACGACGGCCGCACCGCCGAGCTCGACGGCACTGCGCTGGACTCGGTGACGGTGAACGGCTGGCAGCAGGGTTGGGTGGTGCCCGCCGGGCTGGCCGACGACATGAGCGATGAGGAGATCACCGCCGCTCTCGACGTGCACTTCACCGCCACCGACACCTACCAGCGCTGGTTGGGTGCCGGCCTGCTCGGGGCGCTGGTGCTGCTGCTGGGGTGGGTGGCCGCACTGTGGACGGCACGGCGGCACGGCTCCCGGGCCGGCGTCAACGGCAGCCCTGCGGCGAGCACCACGGGCGATGTCTCCATCGACGCCCCGACGGGTCGTCCGCATCCTCTGGCCCGTGGCCTTCTGGTCGGAGCCGGTGTGCTGGCGCTCTCCGCCGTACTCGGCGGTGTGGCGGGCGTGGGCGCGGCCGTGGCGACCATGGCCGTCAGTCTGGCGGGTCCTGCCCTGGTCAACCGCCTGCCAGCGTCGGGAGTGTGGCCCACTGTGCGCCGAGTCGTGCACTGGGTAAGCCGTCCGACGGCGCTGGCGATGGTGTTGGGCGGGATTGCCACGGCCCTGATGGTCCGCTCCCCGTGGGGCGGCGGTGACTACGCCGGCTACTCCTGGACGGTGCAGCTGCTGTTCCTCGCCTGCCTCACCGCCACCGCCTGCGGGCAGATCCCCGTCAAGCAGCCTCACCATCGGGGCGCGCCACCTACGTGATGGCTACTTGATAGCTACTTGATAGGTCGGATGACAAGTAGCCTCCCACCGTGACCTGCGACGACAGTTCTACTTGATAGCTACTTGATAGATCTATCAAGTAGGATCCGGAAGCGCCTACGCAGTGACGCCGCCCATCTGGAACTGCAGCGCGCTCCCACGAGCCTCTGTATCCCGACAAAGGATCAAGCCAGAACAGTCACCACCCCGCTGGTCCCGACGGCGCCACTCTCTGACCCGCCATGTCGACACCACCATGGTGTCGCCGGGGAGTGAAAAGCGACTTGTCCCAACTCCGCCAAGTACACCAGCGCAGATACCCGAGTTCATGACTCAGGCAACGACGGTTGAGCATCTCCTGCGCGGCACCCGCCATTGCCACCGTGAGCCGGCCGGTGACCCCTACCGTGCCGTTCACGCCCAAGACAGAGATCAGATCGATGTAGAACTGTGATGATATTCTCCTGGCTTTTATCCCGTAGCGTTCGATACGATAACTTCAAGACTTTCACGAGGAACACTCCCGTCGAAGTCAGCCGCAGGATCTCCGCGGCGGCGGTGAGCATCACCGCAACCGCTGCCCCTCGACCTAGCAGCAATGACCCCGACCATCCCGTGACAAACGCAAGTCAACCGCGGACCGATGGATATTCCGCTCGGCAATCAGATCGCAGAATTTCCGATCCCTTAAAGAACGGGCACAATGAGTTCACTACTACTCGCACTGTTGGGTACGCTGATAACACTGCCCCCAGTGATAGTGCTCATCATCTGGAGCAGAAAGAAGAGGTCTCGACGTGATAACCCAGGCGATGTACCGAAGATGAATTTCTTCGACGACTGGGTTGGTGGACCTACTCCGCCAAGGCACTTCGAGGTAGGCCAGCCTTTTCCGGAGAAAATCGAAGAGACCCGGGAACGAGAATGATAAGATCAGCTAGACCGTCACACGACGAGACCAGGTTCCACTGGCCGGCGCAGCTTACTTAAACTGAATGTACAGTGCCCCTATTTTCGCCCCTGTTTTCGTCAATCCCCAAGCCAACCGACGGCTGGACGTGACAGGCAACATTATATTCGCTAACTAGAGAGTGTCAGATACAGCCAACGAACCGAAGCATGCTGGCGACACTGCCGCTGCCCCTCACTGAAGAAAATAAGGCAGGAATGGCGAGGACCCGGACGGGCGCGACCCTTGGGTCACTTACGGTACCTACGGCGCCAGTCATGGTTCCCCTGGGGCCACAGCTCGGGGACGCCTTCGCAATGAGGCGACGACATGAATGCCCGAGCAGCTAGAGACCCCGCCCAATACCGTTTCAACTAGAAGAAATATAGGTGGAATACCAATGGAAGACCTGAAGATATGGGGGATATTCACTGTCACAGTGTATGCGATTGGAATTTTAGTCGTACTATTGATAGTCGAGAAAGCTTCGAACTGTCCGATAAGTCGACAGATTGCGGAGGCTACATTCTTCAACTTCTCGATCGCCCTCTTCATTCCTACTTTCTTCTGCATATTTACAGAAACGTCACTTCTGGCATATTTCGGTCTCAGCCTGGGTATTTTTCTGCTATTCACCCTAGCTCGTTACCACGTAAGCTTGACGGCAATTCCGCCATCGCCAAAGTATTTATGGAATGCAGAGATATTGCTTTAGAAATACATTTCCGGTAAAGTGTCTCGGTAACTCCCGAAGAATCAGTATCGCCGACCTACATATTTCGATATCCTTAAAATTTCAACCATCCACACAGGCGCATGGTTGGTTGACGCCGGAATTGAAAGAATCGGAATAGCGAATCTCCGACAAGCATCGAGAGCTCCTCGTCGATAGTAAAATACAATCCGCCCACGCGCAGTTCCCGGAAGTACCGCATACCAACGAAAGATAGGCCGCAAACGCGGCGCCCGTCGGCGACCTAGTCGGTCACCCCGTCGGTCACCTGGTGGCCCGCCCCTGCCACCACCGGTTCACCGCCCGGCGCGCGGGGTCCTCCACCAGTGCGTAACTCAGCGCCGCCACGGGAATGGTGAGCACCACCGTCGCCACGAGCACCAGCAGCATCTCCCCCTGGAACAGTCCGATCCCCAGCAGCGGGAACACCAGCGACAACATCGCCATGTGCCACAGGAATATCGAGTACGACCACCGGCCCAACGCCTGCATCACCGCCGAGTCCAGCACCCGCGACGCAGGCGCCACCGCCCACGGCACGATCAGGCACGCGGCGAAGACCAGGCCGTAGAAGTTACGGCGGGCGAACTCCCCGTCCCCCGCCGTCACCAGGCCCTCCGGACCGTCCAGCGCGGCCACGAGCACCGCGAGCACCGCGAGCAGCAACCACAGCCACCGTCGCCGCGCCCAGCGGCGCACGGCGTCCACCGTCCTCACGTGGCACCCGCCCGCAGCGTCCTGCAGCCACCCCTCCAGCTCCGCGGCGAGCAGTCCCACCCCGAACCAGGACAGGAACGCCCACGGCATGATGTGCGCGTTGACTGCCGCGTCGTGCCACGCGACGAACGGCCAGACGTAGCTAAGGCAGCCCACCGCCACGATCGCCGCCACCCGCACCCGCCGGGTGCGGCGTCCCACCGCCAGCGCGAGGACCGGCATCAGCAGGTAGAAGAACATCTCCACGCACAACGACCACAGGTGCGTGAGCCCGCCGACCAGGCCGTCCGGCACGTAGTTCTGCAGCAACAGCAGGTTCGCCACCGTCGCCACCGGGCCCGGCGCCCCGCCCTCCGAGGCGACCGGGAACAGCAGCAGGACGACGACCACCGTCACCCAGTACGCCGGCAGGATCCGCCCCAGACGTTTCACGTAGTACGCCCCCCACCTGGTCTCCGCGGCGTGGCGGCGCCACAGCAGGAACCCCGACAGGGCGAAGAACACCGGGACGAAGAAGTCCAGGCGCGCCATCATGCGGTTGACCAGCCCGCCGGTGTCGTTGCCCGTCTGGAAGGCCACATGGGCGACGATGATCCCCAACGCGGCGACCGCGCGCATCCCCTCCAGGGCGGGGAGGAAGGATTTCCGGGACCGGATCGACTGGCTCATCGCCGATCAGGTTACCGTGGACAGGACGGCCCGCGCGCCCGTCCCGTCGGTGAACCCCGTCACCGGCGCCGGATTCCTGGCGTGTCCCTCCACGACGCCGTAGTTTCAGCAGGTAAAGTAGCTGTGGATTCCCCGCTCGTTGACGTACACCAGGACAGGAACCAGACCCCCATGAAGAAGGTCTTCTCCCACCTCGCCATCATCCTCGGCGCCGCTCTGCTGGTCATCGCGCTGGCACAGCCGATCTACGTCCTGCCGAAGGGCAAGGTCATCCCGAAGGACATCGAGTCGGCGACGGTCACGAAGGTCGCCCCGGGGATCCTGACCGACGCCGCCGCGCTCGCCGCCGACGAACCGGTGGCCGGCAAGGAGTCGCTGCCGGAGTGCCGGGGCGAGAACAAGGTCGTGAGCTGCTTCATCTGGCCGGAGACGGACATCCAGTCCCAGCGTTTCGTGCGCGCCCAGGATCCCACCGACGACAAGGAGGTCACCCTCGAGGCCGGTGGCACCGTGTACCAGGCGGACCTGCCGGAGCCGGACAACCTGCTGTCCGCCGAGATCGACCGCGTGACCCTGGACCGCGAGAGCGCCTACCCGGTCGACGAGCCCACCTCGTCGCTGAACATCACCGCGCCCGGGGTGGACGGCGGCAACGTCAACGAGGACGTCCCCCAGTTCACCCGCACCGGACTGCAGTTCCAGTTCCCCTTCAACACCGAGAAGAAGGCCTACCCCTACTTCGACCACCGGCTGATGGAGACCAACGACATCGACTTCGTCGACCAGGAGAAGATGGACGGCGAGACGGTCTACCGTTTCGAGCAGCAGATCGGCCCGTCGGAGATGTACCCGAACGTGGAGGCGATGCTCAAGGGCGACGGAGAGCTCAGCGCCGCGGACCAGCAGTCCCTCGGATCGCTGAAGCTGTCCTTCCCCGCCGCGAAGTGGGGCCTGACCCCCGACGAGGTCGACGGGTGGGACCCCGAGGACACCGAGAACACCGAGGGTTCAGAGGACGCTGCGGCGTCCAATGACGACGACGAGGACGCTGCTGAAGGCGAGGACGCCGACCTCGGCCCGGAGGTCGAGATGAGCCGCTACTACACCGTGGACCGCACCCTGCGCGTGCAGCCGGACACCGGTGTGATCGTGCACGGTGCCGAGGAGGTGTGGATGTACTACGCCCGCGACGACGCCGAGGCCGAGGAGATGGCCCAGCCGGAGAACCGCGAGCGTGAGCTGGCGAACCCGACCCGTACCGCCATGTACTACCCCGGCGAGTTCAACGACGAGACCCACGAGAACCAGATGAACCGCGCGAAGGACGGCCTGCGCTCGATGGACCTCATCGGCACCTACATCCCGTGGGGTGCGGGCATCATCGGCGTGATCCTGCTCGTCGTCGGGATCATCCTCGCCCGTTCGTCGGGCCGCCACCGCGGCTGACATTCCCGCCCCGGCACCACCGGGGCGACCGGGGTCGATAGGGGTCACCGGGCCCGGCCCCTAGAATCAGGACGATGACCACCCCGGCACCCACCCAGCCACCGCGTCCGGCGTCGCGCCGCGCACGGTGGCTGCTGCCGTTGTGGTGCGCGGTGCTGACGTGCGCGGTCCTCTGGCCCTTCCTGCTGACCCAGCTCAACCAGCTCAACCAGCTCGGTGCAGACGCCGCCGGCGCACCGTCGCTGGTGCTGCGCGACATGGTCGTACCCCACACCATGGTGCTGAACGACCTCGCCACCGGACGCGACGGCCTGCCGCGCGCCGTCCCCCAGGACACCGTCCTGGCCTGGTTGTCGCCGCTGATCCCCCCGCCGGTGACGGTCAGCGTGCTGATGCTCGCCGCCGGCTGGGTCGGTGCGCTGGGCGCCGCCGCCCTCGCCCGGCACGTCGGGGGCACCCGTGCGGCCGTGGCGATCGCCCCGGCGATGACCCTGTGGAGCCCCTTCGTCGCCGAGCGGCTGCTGCAGGGGCACTGGTCGGTGGTGGCCGCCGGTATGCTGCTGCCCACGGTCGCCCTCACCGCGATGCGTGGCACGCGTGGCTCACTGCCCGCCCTCGTGCTCCTCATGGCCGTGTGCGCACTCACCCCGACGGGGCTGGTGCTCGCGGCGGTGACGGCGCTGGTGGCGTCCGGCGGCCTGCGCCGCATGGCGGTGGTCGCCGGCACTGCGGTGGTGCTCGCCCTGCCGTGGGTCGTCCCGACCCTGCTCAACGCCGGGGCCTCGGCGGCACGGTCGGACGCCGCGGGTGCGGCGCTGTTCGCCGCGCGCGCCGAACCCGGGGTGGGGACGCTCGGGGCGCTGGCGGGGCTCGGCGGCATCTGGAACGCCGAGGCAGTCCCCGCCTCCCGCGAGGCCCTCGCCCCGCTGAGCACCGGCGCCGGGGTGGTCCTCGCCGTCGCCGCCTGCGTCGTCGCCGGTGTACTGGTCCGACGCCGCACGCTGCGCTGCGTCCCGCTGGTGTGCCTGGCAGGCCTCGCCGTGCTGCTGCCCGCGGTCGCGGCCACTCCCCCGGGCGTGGCGGTGCTCGGCTGGTTCGTCGAGAACCTCCCCGGTGCGGGCCTGGTGCGCGACACCCAGAAGTTCGTGGTCCTCGCCCTGCCCGGGGCGGTGGTGCTGCTGGCCTGCGGGCTGCGCCCGACTCGTCGGGGCACGTGGGCAGGCCTGGGAGTCCTGCTGCTGGTGTGGGCGGGCGTGCCCGCCCTGCCGCGCGACGTCGCCGACGTCGCCCCCGTGCAGCTGGACGCCGCCTACGCCGAGGCGTCCGACGAGGTCGCGCGCTGGCAAGAAGAGAACGGGGGGACAGCGCGGACGCTGCTGTGGCCGCCGGGCAGTTACCGCATGGTCGCGGGGCGTCCGGCGTTGGATCCGGCACTGAAGATGGTGCCCGGCGCGCCTGTCGACCCCGGGTACCTGATCGTGGACGGCCAACTCGTCGACGGGGACCCGGACACCGTGGCCACTCTCACCGAGTTGGCGTCCGGCGAGGACCGGCTCGCCGAGCGGGGCGTGGACCTGGTGCTGGTGCAGGACGGCGGGGATTCCGACGCCGCCGACGGGGCGGACGCTGTGCTGGGGCAGCACCGCGAGATCTGGGCGTCCGACGGGTGGCGGCTGTACGAGGTGACGGAGTAGCTACCTCAGCGGACCGCGGGTCACTCCAGCTCGATCTTGCGGTTCCAGGAGTAGTAGGTGCGCCACAGGCAGACCAGCATGAGGATCGCCATCGGCGGGACGAAGCCGAGCGGCATCGCGGAGTCGTAGGGACCGGAGACGCCCGGGGTGGTGTCGATCTCGTCGAGCAGGCTGTAGCTGCCCAGCGTCCAGCCCGACGCGTCGCCGCTGAGGCCCACCGGGATGGCGAAAAGTCCGATCAGGGCCACGACCTGGGCGACCATGCCCAGCAGGAAGAACACCAGCACCGGGCCGCCGGGGCCGAGGGTCTGCAGCCACCGCTCCTTGCCGACCGAGATCGAGAAGTAGTACTGCACCGGTGCGGAGAGCATGGCCAGGTAACCGGCCACGATCACCCCGATGATCAGCCAGGCCGGCACGCCGGAGTCGCCGAGGGCCGTCCAGAACTCGTCCAGCATCTCGCCGAGGCCGGTGATCTGCGGGTCACGAACGGAGAACCCGGTGTAGAGCACGCAGCCGAGCAGGACAGTGACGACCAGACTGACGGTGCTCACCAGCGCCGCCCACAGCAGCTTCACCGTGAGGATCCGGCTGCCCTTCACCGGCAGCGTCTGGGTGAGGTAGGCGGTCGCGCCGTAGCTGGAACGCCAGTAGTCCACGGCCAGCACGATCTGCATCACCGGGGTGAAGACCATGACGAGCATCATGCCGACGGCCGCGGCCAGGGGTCCGAAGAGGGTCCAGTCCAGCCATGTCAGCACCGAGCAGAGCAGCACGCCGAGGGTGGCAAGGCCGGTGGTGACGCCGAGCAGCGAGCGGGTGCGCAGCCACTCGTAACGGAAGAGGGTCGAGGTGGGGGTTGTCGGGGTCGGGGTTGTCGGGGTTACAGTGCTCATCGGTACTCCTCCCGGAAGATGCCGTCCAGGCTGGTGCCGTGGTGTGCGCGCAGGTCGTCGGCACTGCCCTGGAGCAGCACATGTCCGTAGCGCATCATCACCACCGCGTCGAGCATCGGCTCGAGGTCGTGGACGAGGTGTGTGGAGATCAGCAGCAGCGAGTCCGGCGAGAGGTTCGCCATGATGCTCCTGAGGATCGAGTCGCGGGCGGAGGGGTCCACCCCGGAGATCGGTTCGTCGAGCAGGTAGACCGGAACCCGGCGCGACATGGCGATCGCGACCTGCACCTCCTCCCGCATGCCCTTCGAGAGCTGTTTGATGCGCAGTTCCTCGTCGATGCCGAAGTCGGCGATCATCGCGCGGGCCTTGTCGGTGTCGAAGTCGGCGAAGTAGTCCGACCACATCCGCAGGCAGAAGCTGACCCTGTGGGACGGGGAGAGGAAGCCGGCGTCCGGCAGGAAGGAGACCAGCGCCTTCGACTCCGGTCCGGGTGCGTGGCCGGCCACGGCGACGTCCCCGTCGTAGCCGGCGAGCACGCCGGCCAGGGTCTTGAGCAGGGTGGTCTTGCCGCAGCCGTTCTCGCCGAGCAGGCCCACGATCTGCCCCGGGTTCAGGTCCAGGTCCACGCCGGTGAGCGCGACCCGCTTGCCGTAGGTCTTGCCGAGCCCACGGGTTCGGACGAGTGGTTGGTTAATTGTGTCGTTCACGGTCACTCCTCGTGTCCTGTCCACCTCGTGGTGACGAGGTGTGTCGCTTGGTCCCGGTCCAGTCCGAGGCCGCGGACGCGTCGGACGAAGTCGTCGACGGCGCCGTCGGCGAGCGCCTGGCGCTCGTCGTCGATGCGTCCTGCGTCGTCGGTGACGAAACGTCCTGCGGTGCGCTCGGTGCGGCACAGCCCGGTGCGTTCGAGTTCGGCCAGCGAGCGCTGGACGGTGTTGGGGTTGACCCCGAGTTCGGCCGCCAGCTCGCGGACGCCGGGGAGACGTTCCCCCGGGGTCCATGCGCCGGTGACGATGCGCCGCGAGAACTCCTGGAGCAGCTGGTTCCAGATCGGGGACGAGTTGTCGAACTCCACGGCCACCTCCTCACGTGTCCCACAGGCGACACTCCATTGTCCGCCTGTATTAGGTATCTAGTACAGTGACACGGTGAAGCGTTTTTGTCAACGGTCCCCCGTGCCGGAGTTTGGGGCCACGAACTCCGGAAAACGTGCTTTCGCACTCTGTGACCTGCCGCTAAAGTCACTGCCCGACGCGCGGCGCACCGCCGGCGTCACCCTGTGTGAAGGGGAGTAGTTCCCGGTCGCCCGCGACCGGAGGTGTGTCGACACACCGGCCGTCCCGCTCGGCCCGGCGCACCACCTGTGCAGCAGCCGTTGACAGGCGAACGAGACCTTCGGCCCAGCCCCGTGCCCGAACCACCGGAACCGCCGAAGAAGAGGTCCCTCCCCCATGACAACCACCCAGCTCCTGCTCATCGCCCTGGGCGTCTCCGCCGACGCCTTCGCCGTATCCGTCGTCCAGGGCACCACCATCCGCGAACACGTGATGCGCCGCATCCTGCTGCTCTCCGTGGTCTTCGGTGTCTTCCAGGCGGTCATGCCGCTGATCGGCTGGGCGGTGGGGTCCTCGGTCGCCGGGTTCGTCGAGAGCATCGACCACTGGATCGCCTTCGCCATGCTCGCCGGCATCGGCACGAAGATGATCGTCGACACCGTCCGCGAGGGACGCGGGGACGGCAGCGGTGGTGGTGAGGGCACCGCGCCCGCCACGTCCTTCACCGTGCGCGCCGTGCTCACCCTCGGCGTCGCGACCAGCATCGACGCCCTCGCCGTGGGCATCGGCTTCGCGCTGGTGCCGATCAACATCCTGGTCGCCGTGGGCCTGATCGGGGCGACGACGTTCCTGGCGTCCCTCGCCGGCGGCTGGCTCGGCCACCACGGCGGACGCCGACTGGGACGTCCGGCGACGTTCATCGGCGGGCTCGTGCTCATCGGGATCGGCGCGTCGATCCTCGTCGAGCACCTCACCGCCTGAGAGGCCGCCTGCCTCACCCCATGTCATCTGACTCATGCCCCAGGTCGAAGAATGGCCATTTTCCGGCCTGGGGCATGACTCAGCTGACGAGTTCCCCGAGCAACTCCTCCCAGCGGGCACCCGTGCGCCCCCAGGAGAACGTCCCGGCGCGGAGCCGCGCATTCTCCCCCAGCTCGGCGAGCAGGGCGGGGTCGTCGAGCAGGTGCCCGAGGGTGTTTATCAGCCCACCTTCCGAGTCCACGAGCACGCCCGTCGCCCGCGGGCCGTCCGCGACCACACTGTCGCGCAGCCCGGCAGACGTGCTGTACCCCAGTGTGGGCACGCCGTGCAGGCCCGCCTCGATGACCGCCAGTCCCCAGCCCTCCTTGCGGCTCGGCAGGATGTGCAGAGCCGCCCGCGCCAGGATCCGGTGCTTGGCCTCCTCGGAGACGTGCCCGTGGAACACCACGAGCCCGGAGACCCCCAGGTCGTCGGCGTGACGCCGCAACTTCTCCGACCACCACCCGTCGCCGATGACGTCCAGGACGGTGTCCGGGTGGGCGGGCAGGACGGCGGCCAGGGCGTCCAACGCATGCTCGAGCTGCTTGTGCGGCACCAGCCGCGACAGGGTGACCAGGTGGATCGGTTCGTCCGGCGCGCGGCCCTGGGCGCTCCTGTCGAGGTCCCCGAGGTCCGGCGGGACGTCCACCCCGTTGCGGATCACCCGGATGCGCGCGCGGTCCACGCCCAGCTCCACGAGCTCCTCCGCGCTCGGCTCCGACACCGTCACATACGGTGACCTGCGGTGCAGCCAGGGCGAGAGTCGCGACTCGATGAACCAGCCCACCCGGGAGAGCACGGGGCCGGCGACGGGCCACTGCTCGCGGTGGCAGTGGTGGGTGAGCAGCACTGTGGGCACGTCCTTGCCCACCAGGGCGCGGGCGAGGAAGGGCACACCGTTCTGGGTGTCGACGACAATGTCCGGGCGGTCCGGGCGGTCTGAGTGGTTCGTACCCCACGGCAGCCGGGCACGCAGCATGTACCACCAGGCCCGCGGGTACACGGTGAAACTCCCACCACCGCGCAGGTAGGTCACCCCGTTGCGCCGCTCACGCGCGGCGGAGCCCGGGTAGCGGGCCGTGCGGAACGTGACCTCGTGCCCCCGGCCCACGAGATACTCGGCGACGTGCTCGAGGTAGACCTCGCTGCCACCGCCCTCGGGGTGGCGGGAGTCGCGCCAGCACAGCAACAGAACCTTCATGACCGTTCTCACGATACAGGCCGCGCGGCGCCCACCACCGTCTGCTGCGGCCCTCGGCGCCCACCTTGAGCCCTCAGGTCGCTCCGAGGCCCCGTCAGCGACCTGTACCCTCAAGGTCACGATGCCGAAGCCCCCCGATCACGCCGTACCTCCCACGCTGCGCCCGTTGCGTCGCCACGCCACGCTGCGCCGGTCCCTCGGCCTGCTCGGCGACTTCCGCTTCGAGCAGAGCGACCCGGACCGTTTCTACGGGCGCCTCGCCGAGGACACCGTCCGGCTGATCGGTGACCTGCAGGACGGCGCGACCGGAGAGTCGCTCGCCGGGTGCCGCATCCTCGACGTCGGCGGCGGGCCGGGCTACTTCGGACGCGCCTTCGCCGCGGCCGGCGTGGCGTCCGGCGACTACGTGACCTGTGAGCCGGACGTCGGGGAGATGGCAGCGGCGGGCATCCGGCTGCGGTCCTCGGTGCGTGGTTCGGGCATGGACCTGCCGTTCGCCGACGACGTCTTCGACGTCACCTACTCCTCCAACGTCGCCGAACACGTGTCCGAGCCGTGGCGCATGGCGGACGAGATGCTGCGCGTCACCCGGCCGGGCGGGCTGATGATCTTCTCCTACACCTGCTGGCTGGGGCCGTTCGGCGGCCACGAGACGGGCCTGTGGGAGCACTACGTGGGCGGGGAGTTCGCGGCCGGACGCTACGAGCGTCGCCACGGTCACCCGCCGAAGAACCGCTGGGGCGAGAGCCTGTTCGACGTGTCGTGCGCCGACGGGCTGCGCTACGCCGCGCGGGCGCAGGACGCCGAACTCCTCGCCGCGTTTCCCCGCTACCACCCGTGGTGGGCGTGGTGGATGGTGCGCGTCCCCTGGTTGCGCGAGGTGGCGGTGTCGAACCTGGTACTGGTGATGCGGCGGCGGTGAGGCCGAACCCCGTCCCCTCACGCCACCTCACGCCACCCGTAGCTTGACGATACAAAAGCGCAGGAAGACAGCACCCCCGACCTCACCGGAATGCCACGCGCAACCAGATATGACGATAGAGTGATCGGCGACACATGTTGCACACCGATGTCGTCGCACCAACAAGTGAGGCAAGTGAGGACCGTCATGACGAACACCAGCATCCCCGAGGCTTTCATCTACGAAGCCGTCCGAACCCCGCGTGGTAAAGGCAAGCCCGGTGGCAGCCTCCACACCGTGAAACCCGTTGACCTGCTCAGCGGCCTTATCACCGAGATCCTCGAGCGCAACCCGGGCCTGGACCCGGCCGCGGTGGGCGACGTCATCTCCGGCGTCGTCACCCCGGTCGGCGACCAGGGCATGGACATCGCCCGCACCGCGGCCCTCAACGCCGGCCTGCCGTACTCGGCGACGGGACTGCAGGTCAACCGCTACTGCGCCTCCGGCCTCACCGCCCTGAACCTGGGTGCGATGAAGGTCCGCTCCGGCTGGGACGACCTCGTCCTCGCCGGTGGCGTGGAGTCGATGTCGCGCGTGCCGATGGGTTCCGACGGCGGCGCGCTGGCCATGGACCCGGAGACCTCCTTCGCCAACGACTTCATCCCGCAGGGCATCTCCGCCGACCTCATCGCCACGCTCGACGGCGTCGACCGCGAGCAGCTCGACGCCTACGCCTCACGCTCCCACGAGCGCGCCGCGACGGCGTGGCAGGAAGGACGCTTCGACGGCTCCGTCGTCCCGGTCAAGGACCGCAACGGCGTGACGCTGCTGGACCGCGACGAGACGATCCGCCCCGGCACCACCCCGGAGAAGCTCGCCGGCCTGCGTCCGGCCTTCGCCGGCATCGGCGATCAGGGCGGCTTCGACGCCGTCGCGCTGACCAAGTACCCGCAGGTCGAGGCCATCAACCACGTGCACCACGGCGGCAACTCCTCGGGCATCGTCGACGGCGCCTCGCTGCTGATGATCGGTTCCGAGGCCGCCGGCCAGAAGAACGGGCTGACCCCGCGTGCCCGCGTCGTCGCCGCGGTGACCACCGGTGTGGAGCCCACGATCATGCTCACCGCCCCGGCACCGGCCGCCCGCGCCGCCCTGGAGCAGGCCGGCCTCACCGCCGACGACATCGACGTCTGGGAGATCAACGAGGCGTTCTCCTCCGTCGTCCTGCGCGCGCAGCGTGACCTGAACATCCCGGACGAGAAGCTCAACATCAACGGCGGCGCCATCGCCATGGGCCACCCGCTGGGCGCCACCGGTGCGATGATCACCGGCACCGCCGTCGACGAGCTGCACCGCACGGGCGGACGCTACGCCCTGATCACCCTCTGCGTCGCCGCAGGCATGGGTGTGGCCACCATCATCGAACGCGTCTAGACCACCGCCGAACACCGAACTTCTGTAGGAGAACAACTCATGAGCGACAACATCATCGCCTGGGAGACCGACGGCAACGGCGTGGTCACCCTCACCATCGACGACCCCAACTCCCCCGTCAACACCATGAACACCGCCTTCGAGGCCTCCCTGACGGAGACCGCGGAGAAGCTGCGCGCCGGTGTCGAGGCCGGCGAGGTCACCGGTGTGGTCGTCACCAGCGCGAAGAAGACCTTCTTCGCCGGCGGCGACATCAAGTCCATGATCACCGCCACCCCGGCCGACGCGGAGGCGCTCACCACCTCCATCGACCGGATGAAGGCCGACATGCGCAGCATCGAGACCCTCGGGGTCCCGGTCGTCGCCGCGCTCAACGGCACCGCCCTCGGCGGCGGCCTGGAGATCGCCCTGGCCACCCACCACCGCATCGCCGCGGACACCAGGGGCGCCAAGTTCGGCCTGCCCGAGGTCACCCTCGGCCTGCTGCCCGGTGGCGGCGGCGTGGCACGCGTGACCCGCATGCTCGGCATCCAGGACGCACTGATGAAGGTGCTGACCACCGGACGCCAGTTCAACGCCGACGCCGCCAAGGACGCCGGCCTCATCGACGAGGTCGTCGCCGCCGACGGACTCATCGACGCCGCGAAGGCGTGGATCGCCTCCAAGCCCGAGGCGTCCCAGCCCTGGGACCGCAAGGGCTACCGCATGCCCGGCGGCACCCCGACCACCCCGGCGCTGGCCGCGATGCTGCCCAGCTTCCCCGCCAACGTCACCAAGCAGATCAAGGGCGCGCCGATGCCCGCCCCGCAGGCGATCCTCTCCGCCGCGGTCGAGGGTGCCCAGCTCAAGCGCTTCGAGGACGCCACGGCCGTGGAGACCCGCTGGTTCGTCTCCCTGGTCACCGGCCCCACCTCGAAGAACATGATGCAGGCCTTCTTCTTCGACCTCAACCACTGCAACGGCGGCGGCTCGCGCCCCCTGCAGGCCGACGGCACCCCGTACCCCAAGACCGAGTTCCGCAAGGTCGGCGTCATCGGCGCCGGCATGATGGGTGCCGGCATCGCCTACGTGGCGGCGAAGGCCGGCATCGAGGTCGTCCTCAAGGACATCTCCGAGGAGAACGCGCAGAAGGGCAAGGCCTACTCCGAGGGCCTGGAGGCCAAGGCCCTCAAGCGTGGCAAGACCACCGAGGAGAAGTCCGCCGCCCTGCTCGGCCGCATCACCCCCACCGCCGACTACGCCGACCTGTCGGACGTGGACCTGGTCATCGAGGCCGTCTTCGAGAACACCGAGCTCAAGCACAAGGTCTTCGCCGAGATCGAGGCCGCCGTGCCGTCCACCGCCGTGCTGGGCTCCAACACCTCGACCCTGCCGATCACCGGCCTGGCCGAGGGCGTGGACCGCCCGAACGACTTCATCGGCCTGCACTTCTTCTCCCCCGTGGACAAGATGCCGCTCATCGAGATCATCTCCGGCGAGAAGACCGACCCGGCCATCCTGGCCAAGGCCCTGGACTTCTCCCGCCAGATCCGCAAGACCCCGATCGTGGTCAACGACTCCCGCGGCTTCTTCACCTCCCGCGTGATCGGCACCGTGCTCAACGAGGCGATGCGCATGCTCGTCGAGGGCGTGGACCCGGCCGTCATCGAGGCCGCCGGACGCCAGGCCGGCTACCCCGCCCCGCAGCTGCAGCTGCAGGACGAGCTGAACCTGAAGCTTGCCCGCAAGATCGGTGCGGAGACCACCGCCGCCGCCGAGGCCGCCGGCGTCACCGTCGACGACGGCGGGGTCAACGCCCTGGTGGACGCCATGCTCGACGAGTTCGAGCGCCCCGGCAAGCTCGAGGGCAAGGGCTTCTACGAGTACGACGAGAACGGCCGCCGCACCGGCCTGTGGGCCGGGCTGCGCGGCGAGCTCCGCGAGAAGCTCGGTGTGACGCCGGTGGACGTTCCGGACGGCGAGGCGGCCACCGCCGGTGCCGACCTGAACTCCACCGCAACGTCCGGCACCTCCGGCGTCCCCACGCTCAACGACCTCATCGAGCGCATGCTGTTCATCGAGGCCCTGGAGACCCAGCGCTGCGTGGACGAGAACGTGCTGACCTCGGACGCGGACGCCAACATCGGCTCCATCCTGGGCATCGGCTACCCGGCCTGGACGGGCGGTTCCCGCCAGTTCATCACCAACTACGCCCGCCCGGCGGCCGCCGCACTGCCGTCCGACGCCGGCAAGGACTACCCCACCAGCGGTGTGGCCGGCTTCGTCGCCCGCGCCGAGGAGCTCGCCGCCGCCTACGGTGAGCGCTTCGCTCCGGTGGCGTCGCTGAAGGGCTAGTTTTCGCGAGGGCAACAGGAACCGCAGGAACAGTGACGACGGTTTCCGTCCGGCATTCCGGTCGAAGTGAACACTTCGCAGTGGATGCCCGACGGAAACCGTCGTTCTGCAATCCGACGACACGTCCCGGGAAAGCGGCTATATTGACGGTCAACCGGTTTCACCCCCACCCGTCCGGAAGGCCACTGCGTGTTTGATTCTGTCGTCGACTGGGCGGTGTCCCTGATGGACACGCTCGGCGCCGTCGGCGTGGGCCTGGCGATCCTGCTGGAGACCGTGTTCCCACCGGTGCCCAGCGAGTTCGTGCTGCCGCTGGCCGGGTTCACCTCCACCATCGGCGAGCTCAACGTGTGGGCGGTGTTCCTCGCCGCCACGGCCGGGTCGATGATCGGCGCGTGGCTGCTGTACTGGCTGGGCGCGGTGGTCGGGGCGGAGCGGCTGCGCGCCGTCGCCGACCGCATGTGGCTCACCGAAGGCGAGGACGTGGACAAGGCGCTGCACTGGTTCGACCGGTTCGGCGAGGCGACGATCCTGTTCGGACGCGTCGTGCCGGGGGTGCGCAGCCTCGTGTCCATCCCGGCCGGCGTGCACCGCACCCCGCTGGTGAAGTTCTCCGTGCTGACCCTGCTGGGCTCGAGCGTGTGGAACGGGGTGCTGATCTGGCTGGGAGTTGCCCTGGGGGACAACTGGACGGTCGTCTCCGACACCATCGACCGCTACTCCGGCTGGGTGTACGCGGCGGTCGCGGTCGCCGTGGTGGCGGTGCTGGCGTTGCTCGTGGTGCGCGACCGCCGCCGTAAGGCGCAGGCGTTCAACAACGGTTCATGACCGGGACACCGCCGCGACAGAACGCTCCCCTAGGTTCTGCGGGGTCATGGATAACCAGAACCCGAGAACCCACCCGACCACGAGCCGACGCACCTTCCTGAAGGGGGCGTTCGCCGCAGGTGCCGCGGCGGCGGCCGGCAGTCTGCTGCCTCCGTCGCTGCTCACCCAGCTCGCCACCGCCGCACCCGCCGGCTCCCTCGACGACGTCGAGCACGTCATCTTCCTCATGCAGGAGAACCGCGCCTTCGACCACTACTTCGGGACGCTGCGCGGCGTCCAGGGCTTCGACGACCCGTCCGTCCTGCGCCGCCGCGACGGCGGCACCGTCTTCCGGCAGGACGGCGTCCTGCCGTTCCCCATCCGCGGCTCCGCCGGACGCCAGTCGATGGACGCCGAGAACGTCGACGCCCTCAACCACGAGTGGGAGGGCGGCACCGCCGCGCTCGACGGCGGCTGGTGCGACAACTGGGTCGAGGCGAAGACCGCCTCGACGATGGCCTACTACGACCGCGACGACCTGCCCTTCCAGTACGAGCTCGCCGACACCTTCACCATCTGCGACCAGTACTTCTGCTCGGTGCCGACGAGCACCTCCCCCAACCGCAACTACTTCTTCTCCGGCTACACCGGTCACGAGCCCGACTCCCCCGACGAGCGGGCCGTCGACAACCGCGCCTACGAGGCGACGCACCCCGGCTACGGGTGGCGTTGCCTCGCCGAGACCCTGCAGGACGCCGGCATCGACTGGCAGGTCTACCAGGAGTGGGACAACTTCACCGACAACAACCTGGAGTACTTCGACTACACGCGCGACATCGCCCGGAAGGTGTTCCCGGGCCCCTTCGGCACCGGCGAGACCTACTACACCGCACTGCAGAAGGCGCGGGAGACGGGTGCGCACGCCGTGGAGTCCGCGTTGACGTCGCGGCTGGAACGCACGCTCGCCGGCCTCGACGACGCCGAACGCACCGTCTTCGACCGGGCGCTGTACCGCTCGGAGCCGGGGACCACGACGCAGCGTCTCGCCGCGGACATCAGCGCCGGGACGCTGCCGGCGGTGTCGTGGGTGGTGCCGCCCAGCACGGAGTCCGAGCACCCCTCGGCGTCCTCCCCGCGGGCCTCGGCGAACCTGATCTACCGGATCCTGGAGGCCCTGGGCGACAACCCGGACGTGTGGCGCAGGACCGCGCTGATCATCACCTTCGACGAGAACGACGGCTACTTCGACCACGTGCCGCCGCCGCGTCCGCCGGAGTCCGAGCAGGACGAGTGGTACCAAGGCACGGCGCTGGGTTTCGGCAACCGGGTGCCCACCCTGGTCGTGTCCCCGTGGACGGTGGGCGGGTTCCGGTGTTCGGAGGTCTTCGACCACACCTCGGCCGCGCAGTTCCTGGAAGCGTGGAAGGGCATCGAGGTGCCGCTGGTATCGGACTGGCGACGACGCATCAGCGGCGACCTGACCAGCGCCTTCGACTTCCGCCAGCCCAGGACGTTCACCCCGGTGGCCCGCCCTGCGCCGACCGGCGGGCTGGAGCCGCGGTGGCTGCCGGAACCCCCGGCGACGCCGTCGATGCCCACCCAGGAACCGGGGCAGCGCCCGCGGCGTCCGCTGCCGTACAGGGTGTCGGTGACGGCCACCCCGCGGCCCGGACGCTCGGCGGTGGAGCTGACGTTGCGCAACAGCGGTACGGCGACGGCGAACCTGCTGGTCTTCCCGTTCCACGGGCAGGACGCGTCGGTCACCGGTCACGACGTGTCGGGGTCCGTCACCGTCGACGTCCCCGTCAGCAGGGACGCTGACGGGGACGGACGGTACGACATCGTGGTCACCGGCCCGGCCGGGTTCCACTTCACCGCCCGCGGCACGCTGGACGCGACACCGACGGGAGGGTCCGGCGGCACGGGGAGTTCGGCGTCCGGCTCCTAGCCGACCTTGAACTCCTCGGAGTTGATCGCCTTCGCGGCGGTCTCCTCCTTCTCGGCGTTCTTGAACTCGAGGATGGTGTCCTCGTGGTTGTGGCTGTATGCTTTCTGCCCCTTGCCCTCGGCGCGGCGCTTGAGCAGCTCCTCGCGCTGCTCCAGCGGGGTCTTCGGGTTACCGAACATGCGCCGGGCGACCTCGGGGGTGTAGACCCTCGGGGTCTCGGCGGGGACGCCGAGGATCGCCGGGGCGATGTAGCGCTCGGCGCGCGGGCAGATCCGCTTCACGATGGCCATGAGCAGGCTGGGGAACTTGTTCGCCACCGTGAGGATCGGCTTCCACAGGGCGAACATCGCCGCGTCCATCGCCTTGGACTGCTTCAGGCCCGCCATGCCGCGCATCCAGTGCGGGTAGGTGGCGATCACGCTGCGGCGGAAGAAGGGACGGCCGATGACGCGCAGCGGCTTGGGCAGATCCACGAAGGCGTTCTCGAAGGCGTCGAGGATCTCGCTGATGTTGTGCACCGCCGCCTCGGAGGCCGAGAGCTTCTCGCGCCAGCTGTCGAGGTAGGCCTGCACCTCACCACGGGTGCGCGGCACGTCGTCCATGTCGATGGGCTGGAACTGTGCGGCGATCGCCATCTGCGACCAGTACTCGTTCTCCTCGTCGCGGGAGAGCTTGCCGGGGCCCATCTTCTCGTAGGTGTAGAGGATGGAGTGCCACGCGGTCACCAGGATCCACAGCTGCGAGGACGGCTTGTTCGCCTCGTAGTCGTTGCCGGTCACCGGGTTGACCCCGTAGGAGCGGTCGTGGACCTTCATGAGGATGTCGGACATCCTGGTCACGGTCTGTGCGTCGGCGAAGGTCACCGCCGCGAAGTACTCCATGGTGCGGTCGTAGCGCACGGGCATGCGCTTGATGACCTGGCCGGAGGCGTCGACGGCTGCGACGAGGTCCGGGTCGAGGTGCTCGATGGTCACCGCGCGGAAGAAGCCGTGCAGTGCGGACGTCGGGAAGGTCCAGACCTTCCAGGTCACCGAGCCGGGGCCGAAGAAGCCCTCGTCGGCGCGGGTGAGGACGTCACCCTTGCCACCTCGGCGGAAGATCCTGCCTCGGGTTCCGTTGTCGGTGTCCGTGCTGGTGTCCGTGGTTCCGGTGTCATCACCGGTGTAGGGGCAAGACATGACGTCCTCCTTCGTGGCCGTGGTGGCTGTCAGCCGACCTTGTAGCCGTCTGCGTTGATGGTTTCCTCGGCGGTCTCGACCGACTCGGCGTTCTTGAACTCGAGGATCGTGTCCTCGTGGTTGTGGTCGTAGGCCTTCTGGCCCTTGCCCTCTCCGCGCTTGCGCAGCAGCTCCTCGCGCTGCTCCAGCGGGGTAAGCGGGTTGCCGAACATCCGGCGGGCGACCTCGGGGGTGTAGACCCTGGGCGAATCCGCCGGGGTCTCGAACAGGATCGGCTCGTAGAAGCGGGTCGCCCGGGGGCAGGTCCGCTTGACCATCCACATCATCAGACGCGGCTGGACCTGCATCGCCTTGTAGATCGGCTTCCAGAGGGCGATGGAGAGTTCGTCCATGATCCGCGAGGACTGGTTGAGCCCCATCATCTTGCGCATCCAGCGCGGGTAGGTGGCGATCACGCTGCGGCGCAGCAGGGGGCGGCCGAGCTTCTGCAGCCACTTCGGCAGGTCCGGGTCGATCGTCTCGAACCCGTCGAGGATGTGGCTGATGTTGAACACGGCAGCCTCGGAGGCCGAGAGCTTCTCGCGCCAGCCGTCGAGGTAGGCCTGCACCTCACCACGGGTACGGGGCAGATCCTCCAGGTTGATCGGCTGGAACTGCGCCGAGATCGCCATCTGCGCCCAGTACTCGTTCTCCTCGTCACGGGAGAGCTTGCCGGGGCCGAACTTCTCGTAGACGTAGAGGATGGAGTGCCAGGCGGTGACGTGGATCCACAGCTGGGAGGACGGACGGTTCGCCTCGTAGTTGTTCCCGGTCACCGGGTTGACGCCGTAGGAGCGGTCGTGGACCTTCATGAGGATGTCGGACATCCGCGTCACGGTCTGCGCGTCGGCGGCGAGGACGGCCGCGAAGTACTCCATGGTGCGGTCGTAACGGATGGGCGTGCGCTTGATGACCTGGCCGGACTCGTCGACGGCGGCGACGAGGTCGGGGTCCAGGTGCTCGATGGTGACCGCGCGTGCGAAGCCGTGCAGGGCCGAGCCCGGGAAACCCCAGACCTTCCAGGCGACCGAACCGGGGCCGAAGAAGCCCTCGTCGGCGCGGTTGAGCTTGTCGTTCTTCCCGCCACGCTCCCCGCGACCTGCGGACTTCTTGGCGGAGGACTTCTTGGCGGCCCCCTCCTCCGGCGCCTCGCTGGCCGAGTTGCTGGCAGAGTGATCGGTTGCTGCCGCGTCGTCAGTCGCGGTCTCCAGCAGGTCAGTGTCGCCGCCGGTGTAGGGGCAAGACATGGTGTCCTCCGTCATGTAGTCGTGTATCTGTAGCGCTCGTCACAGAATGATAGCCGAACGGAAATCTTTATGGAAGCGAATTCGGCAAAGAATTGTGTCGGACATCACTCAGGGACCCCGATCCCTGACCCCCACCTACCGGTCGAGCGCGTGACTCCCCGCAACGCCGCTGGTCCGGCCGCCGTCCCCGTCGCCGTCACTGTCCCCGTCCCCGTCGCCGTCCCGCTCGGCGACCTCCTGGTCGACGTGCTCGGCCACCTCGGCCGCCTCACGCACCGTCCGGGCGCGTTCCACGTCGCGGGCGAACTTGTCCTCCGCCTTCTCGATGGCCACGGTGTCGCGCGCCTCGAGCTGCAGGTTCTCCTCCGCCGGCAGCCCCGCCTTGAGCTGGCGCACCCGCTCGACCTCGCTGTCGACCACCGCGCCGAACAGCAGCACGATGTTCACGATGAACAGCCACAGCATCAGGATCACCACGCCGGCGAGCGTGCCGTAGGTGGCGTTGTAGTTGCTGAAGTTCACCACGTAGAAGAAGAACGCCAGGGACGCCAGGATCGCCCCGCCGATCGCCAGGACCGCACCGGTGCTGATCCAACGCATCCCACGCACCCGGATGTTCGGCGTGGTGCGGTAGAGCAAACCGACCAGCAGGATCACCACCGCGGCGATCACGAACCAGCGGGCCACCCCCCAGAGCCGCAGCGCCGTCTCCTCCAGCCCCACAGCCGAGCCGAGCAGTTCGGCGAACGGCCCGGACAGACCGAAGGCCACCACCCCCAGCGCCACGAGCAGCAGCAGGAACGCGGTGAGCAGGTACATCTGCACGTTGTACTTGACCACACCGCGCCCCTCCGACGCCTCGTAGATGCTGTTCATCGCCCGGCCGAACGTCTTCACGTAGCCGGACGCCGTCCACAGCGTGGTCAGCAGACCGATGACCAGGCCCAGCCCGGCGGACGGGGTGGTCAGGATCGTCTGCAGCACCGGCTCCACCGCGCCCCACGTGGACTCCGGCACGATCGCCTGCGCCTCGTCGAGCATGGAGACCACCGTCTCCTCGCTCTGGCCGAACAGGCCCAGGATCGACACCAGGGCGATCAGCGCGGGGAACAGGGCGAGCAGCGTGCGGAAGGTCAGGCTGCCGGCGAGGTCGATGCAGCCGCAGGCGATGAAGCGCCGGAAGGACCGGCCGGGGATGTACCGCCAGGCCGGTGGGGAGGAGTGTGCTGAAGCGTCAATGGCCACAGGCTATCGAAATATCATTCACAGCGGGTAACCAGGGCAGTCCGCCGCACGCGGCTACTCCCCCTTCTTCACCGCGATGACCCAGCCGGCGTCCCCCGCGGTCTCGAACTGCGTGACCTCGTGGCCGTCCGTCGCCGCCCACCGCGGCAATGCGTCGGTCGCCTGGGTGCAGTCGAACTCGATGACGAGCTCCTCGCCCACCCCGACCCGCTTGATCGCGTCCTTCGCCTCGATCAGCGGGAAGGGGCACACCGCACCGAGGGTGTCCATCCTCCACCGCCCGTCGCCGAGGTCGGTGAGCCCACCGCCGTCGGACGCCGCGACGACGCCGAGCGCCGAGGCGTCCAGCGCCGGCGCGGTGAGGACGCCTCCCGCCGGGACGCCGGACGCAACGGACGGTGCCGACGGCACCGCCGCCGAGCCGTCCTGCGCTGTCGGTGCGTCCTGCACGTCTTGCGGGTTGTAGGGCTGGTCCGGCTTCAGCCAGATCTTCGCCGCCAGCCCCACGCCGAGCGCGATCGCGACGATGCCGACCCACCCCTGGTAACTGAACAGCGAGGTCTGCACCATGCCGTTGCCCACCGTGCAGCCGCCGGCCCAGACGGCGCCGACGCCCATCATCGTGCCGCCGGCGACCGAGCGCACCGCCTGGCGTGCGTCCGGGACGCGCACGCGGAACTCGCCCGACGCCTTCGCCGCGATGAACGACCCCACCAGGATGCCCAGGACCAGCAGCACACCCCAGTTCCAGTTCTCCGGGTTCGCCGTGGTGATCCAGGACGCCAGGTCACCCGAGGGTGTGGTGATGCCCAGGCCGGAGTTCCGGCCCGTGGCGGCCGAGAGCGGCCAGGCGACGACACCGATCACGCCGATGACCGCGGCGGTGACGTAGAAGTGCCACGGCTTCTCCGTGAGCAGGTGGGCCAGAACCGTCTTCTTCGGCGGCAGCGTCGCCACGGTCGGCAACGCCCGGTCACGCGCCACGTACCGGCGCACCATCAGGGCGGTGACCACCACGATGACCAGCACGAAGACCCACGGGGACAGGCCCACGGACTCCGGGATCGTGGTGGCGCCGACGGTGACGTCGCCCAGGAAGTCGTTCAGGCCACTGAGCGGGCCGTAGTTCATCGCCGCCGACGACAGGGCGTACATCGCCAGGGCGATCCAGGACCCCACGAGCCCCTCGCCCGAGCGGTACCAGGTACCCGAGGCGCACCCGCCGGCCAGCACGATGCCCAGGCCGAAGACGAGACCGCCGACGATCACGGCGAACGGGGCGAAGTCGCTGACCACCGGGTCGATGACGCCGAGGCTCGACAGTGCGGTCAGGCCGACCGCGTGCACGGCGATGACGACGAGCAGCGCGGTGACCCCGCGCCAGGTGCGTTGGGTGAAGATGTCGCGCAGGAAGCCGGTGACGCAGAACCGGCCGCGTTGCATGACGAAGCCGAGGACGGCGCCGACGGCGAGTCCGGTGATGAGCATGGGGTCCTCCCGAGGGATCCGCGAGCGATCTGGAATGAACAGATCTGTCTATGAGCGACTGTGGACCCTACACCGCCGTGCCGCGATCCGACAAGGGTCGGAGCTGGGTCGGGCCCGGCTCGGGCCTGGGGCCAGGCAACCCCGCGTCGCGTGCCAGATTCAGTGATCCGCTGCCACGAAAAGGGCGAATCTTGTACGCGAGCGTGGCGACCCCGCGATTCGGGGGGAGGCCGAGGGGAGGGATCCCCCGTTTCTCGCCTGGCCGCATCAGGTAGGTTCTCCAGAAGAACCTCTTCTCGACGTTTCAGGAGAATCAGTGCCACCGCGTGTCCGCATGTCCGCCCCCGCCCTGTTGGCCGGTGCCGCCGTCGCCGCCTCGACCGTCTTCGCGCTGCCGACCGCCGCCGCAGACCCAGACGCCGCCGCAGTCCCGCAACCCCAGGCGTCCAACGACGTCACCTGGGAGAACTGCCCGGAGCAGGTCACCGTCGACACCGCCGAGTGCGGTCGTCTCGACGTGCCGATGTACCACTCCGATCCCGACGGTGAGCAGATCTCCGTCGGCTTCGTCCGGGTGCCGGCGTCCGACCCGGAGTCCCGACGCGGGACATTGTTCGGCAACCCCGGCGGCCCTAGCGGCGACGGGTACTCCTTCTTCGGCTACGACCAGGAGGGCGGTCTCTCCTGGCCCGAGGAGATGAGGGAGGAATGGGACCTCGTCGCGGTGCAACCCCGTGGACTGGAAGGCTCCACCCCGGTGGACTGCCTGCATGAACCGTCCGGCTACGACGCCGTCCGGGCGCAGCTGGAGCCGGGCGGCTACGTCAAGGCCGCCTGCGAGACAGGCACACCCGGCTACACCGACGCGCTCACCACCAAAGAAACGGCCGGCGACTGGGAGGACGTGCGCGCCGCCCTCGGCGAGGAGAAGATCTCGCTGCTGGGCCTGAGCTACGGCACGCAGCTGGCGTCGACCTACGCCACGATGTTCCCGCAGCGCACCGACCGCACCGTACTGGATTCCGGCTACGACGTGCAGCGCGCCTGGGCCGGTGTGCTCGACGACCAGACCGGCGGGTACACCGACGGTCTGCACGACTTCCTGACCTGGGCGGCGCGGAACAACGACACCTACGGGCTCGGAGAGACCCCGTTGGAGGTCTACCGGTCCTGGTCACGGGTGGTCGTGGAGGAGTCCGGCACGAATCCCACGGTGGTGCCGCCGCCCGCGCAGGTAGGCGACCTCCCGCCCGGCCTGCAGTGGGGTGGCCAGCCCGCCGCCGACCTGCTCACCGCTGTCGGGGAACCGCAGGCCCGCCTGGAGAACCTCTTCCGCATGGTCGCCGCGCCCGGCGCCGTCCAGAGTTCCTCGATGACCTTGGCGATGACCCGCGCGCTCGTTCCGTCGCCGAACAACTGGGGCACGCTGGCGGGCCTCGTCGCCGGCACGGAAACCCCGCCGTCCGTCGAGGAGCTGGCGGCACAGAACCAGGACCCGTCCACGACTGTGCCGATCTACATGCAGTCGATGGTCATCTGCAACGAGAACCAGGTCGCACCCGACTACTCACGTATCCCCGAGGCGGTGTGGAACGGCTACGTGGTGCAGGACGCCTTCTCCGCGCCCGGCGACCTCGCCGCGGCGGGGATCAGCTGCAACGGCATCGAGCCGGACGCTCCGTTCGTCGACATCGACGGCGGCGCGCTGCAGACCGCGCCGCTGCAGGTCCAGGGCACCGGTGACCCGCAGACGCTCTACCGCACGCACCGCCCGATGGCGGAGGCGATGAACAGCCACGTCATCACCGTGGACGGCCCGGGGCACGGCCAGGTCGGCTTCGGCAACGACGTGGTGGACGACGCCGTCGTGGAGTACCTGCGCACCGGCAGCACCGACGTGACGTCCGCCCCGTCACGTCCGGTGGGTACCGCC